>DATIPL010000034.1:0-8455 GCA_035471965.1 Gammaproteobacteria bacterium | reverse complement strand
GAACACTTACGGGCGAATCCATGCCATCGTCCGTGACGAGATCGCGGCGCTCAGAAACGATGTAGGCAGCGAGGAAACGCCGCTCGTGTTTCTGGCCCACTCTCTGGGCGGACACATCATTTCCAACTACATTTGGGACATACAGAAAAACAACGCTGTCGTCGAGCCGGGCGATAATGCCTTCGAGCGCATGCGCACGCTGGCCGGTCTGGTCACCTTCGGCTGTAATATCCCGCTGTTTACCTTTGCTTTGAATAAAATCGTGCCCATTTCTCTGCCCACGGGGGCAAGCTGGATCAATTTCTTCGATCCGGACGATGTGCTCGGCTATCCTCTGAAACCATTGAGCCCGGAATACCGGCGAGCAGTGAGTCGCGATATTGCCATCAACGTGGGCGGTATCGCGGCCAGCTGGAATCCTTTGTCCCACTCGAAATACTGGACCGACAACGACTTGACCAGGGCGGTGGCGAAATTTCTGGACAGGCTGATTTAACCGGGGTGCCGGATTGGAAGTCGTTTCACGAATGACCGGCGCGGCGTCGCTCAAAATGATCGTCTGGCTGGCTCTGGTCCTCGCCACCGCCGCGTTCGCCCAGAACGCGCCTCGAAGCGTCGACGCCGCCGCGCTCGAGCGCTTCGAGAATGCGCTGGCGCTGGCCCGGCAGAATCCGGCTGCGGCCATCGAGATGTTCGAGGCGTTGACTCGTGAGTATCCGAACTGGCCGGAGCCCTATAACAACCTGGCCGTGCTTTACGCCGACAGGGGCGACGAGAAAAAAGCCGAGCAGGCCCTGCTGGCTGCTATGGGTACCCACCCCAGCTATGCCCTGGTTCACAAGAATCTGGAGGCGCTCTATGCCGGCATGGCCGGACGCGCATACCGCAAAGCGCTGAACGACGACGCCGCGGGCCCGGCACCGCCGAGGCTGAAGCTCGCGCAGCGCGTTGGCGCCGCAACCCTGACCGCCGACGCCGGCGGGATGCCGCCGCCAACGGACGAGCCGTCTCCGGAGCCGGCGCCCGAAGCCGCTGTCAAAGTCGCCGCGGCTGCCTCGGCTTCCCCGGAGCCGGAACCGGTCACTCCGGAAACGGCCGACGAAGCCCGGCGGACGGTGCTGTCCACGGTGGCCTCGTGGCTGGAGGCATGGTCGTCCCAGGACGTGGAGCGCTACCTGAGCTTCTACGGCCATCATTTCGAGCCCGGAAAGGGGATGACGCGGGACGACTGGGCGGCGATTCGACGTCGACGCGTGGCCGGGCCCGAGTTCATTCAGATCGATATCCAGAACCCCAGCGTCAGCTTCGAGGCGGACGACCGCGCTTCGGTTCGTTTTCTGCAGACGTACCGCTCCAATACCTTCGACGGCCAGACCATCAAGACGCTGCGCCTGTCCCGGGGCAGCAACGGCTGGAAGATCGTGCGCGAAGAAACGGGCGGCTAGCGGCGCCTTCCTGCCTGACTGTTTCCAATCCATTAACGTCCCGTTCGGCCGCCTCTGGAGGCCGTAGCGTGGCCGAAGTGTGAGCCGTTTGGCATTCCCGGCCATCTTCGGGCGCTCGTGGTTGAAACCCTTCCCCGGGCCCTCTATATTGCACTGCAACATTTGTTGCAACGCAGAAGAGACCTGATTCACTTGGGGCTTTGGAAAGCCCGGGAGTTCAATGGATATGAAAAGCCGAACGGAGCCATCGATTCTCGACCTCAGCCTGCGCGCCCGCTACCTGCGCAGCGCCTGTCTCGCCAGTCTTCTCGCGAGGACCCTTCACCGCATCCGCGGGGCCGCCGCCGGCACCGAAACGGCGGCCCGAAAGCCCGAGCTGGCGTTCGAGCGGCGTTAGGCCACGCCGCCGGAGCACGGTGCCCGCGGGCGCCCGCCCATCATGACGGCCACTCCCGCAATCTGGCCGGCGGCGGACGCCGAGACGGTGCGGCTTCCGGACGGGGGCCGGTTCCTCGTCAGGCCCGTCCGGCCCTCGGACAAACCTCGTTTCTCGCGCGCCTTCCATCGTCTCTCGAATCTGTCCCGCTATCGACGCTTCCTCGGGCACAAGCGCGCTTTGAGCGACGCGGACCTGCGCTTCTTCACCGAGGTGGACGGAGATGACCACTATGCCCTGGTGGCGCTGGAGCCGGGTGCCAACGGCGGCGAAGGCGAAGTGGTGGGGGCGGCGCGATACATTCGCCTGGACACTCAGCCGGACACGGCCGAAATCGCGGTTGCCGTCGTCGACGACCACCAGCGCCGCGGCATCGGCAGGAATCTGCTTGAACGACTGAGCGGGGCGGCGTTCGAGCGGGGAATCCGCAAAATCCGTGTGCATCTGCTGGCGGAAAATCTGCCCGTTCGCAGGCTTCTGGAAGCGCTTTCTGGCGGTCAGGGGCTGAAGCGGGATGGAGAGATCATCAGCGGCGAGATCCCGCTGCACCCGGCTGAGACCCCTGAGGACCGCCGGGTCAGGGCGCCGCTGTTCGAGCTCCTGAGACTCGTGGCCGAGGAGGCCGTGCTGCCGATAAATCTCTCTTTAATCCTTTCCCGGGTGCAGCTCTCAGCATTGAAGCGAGAGCTGTCGTCCCGCCGGAAACGACGACAACCCGCAGACGATTGAGTGGCGCGGACAGGCTCACGGTCGCTTCGATCTCGCTGCCGGCGATGCTCGGAGTTGCTGGGCGGAACATCTTCGAAAATCAATCGTCCTTCGGGAGCAGGCCTGGCTTCATTCATCGTTGACCGAATCGCGAAAGGCAACCATCTGGGCCAGCGCCATGGTGCGCCCGTCGGGGTCTTTCACCAGCCCCTCCCGGTAAAAGCGGATATCGAGCTGCGCGAACTGCTTCCTGAGCTCATCCGGCGCAAGACGGAAGTCCGGGTCCTTGGGGCCGTCGACCTCGAGCTCGGTGAGAATGTGGTGCTCGTAGAGGAGTGCGCCGCCGGGTTTGAGGGCCCGGGCAAGCCGCGGCAGCAGCTTCCTGTTGGCGTAACGCGCCACAACGACGAGATCGTAATGACCTTGCGTCGGAAGGAAGCTGTCCAGATCGGCCTGAATCCAGTGAACCTCCAGTCCCCGCTCCCGGGCCTCTGCGCGAGCGCCTTCGAGGGCGGTGGGCGAAATGTCCACGGCGTCGACTTCATAGCCGCACGCGGCAAGATACAATGCGTTGCGGCCCGCGCCGCAGGCGATGTCCAGGGCCCGGCCCCGGGGCAGCTCCGGCTGCCACTGCTGCAGCAGCTCGGTGGGGTGAGGACGCGGGCGATAGCTGCCGTTCCGATAGCGCTGGTCCCATCTGTTTCGATCTTCGTCGCTCATGGATGCCGGCCCGCGTTGGATACTGGATAAGTTTAATGTGATCCGAGCCCGGATAAATTCAAACTGAATCGGATCGGGCTCGGAACAAAAGCCATATTAGCTCCGGGCTTTACACTTTCAATTGGTGAGAGGATACGACCATGCAAATGGAACTTGCGCTGAAGCAGTCGCGACGATCCGCCCGGGTCATCGGCATAATCAGCACGGCGCATTTCTTCAGCCATTTCTACATGCTGCTTCTGCCGCCGCTGTTTCCGCTGTTGAAGGACGTTTACGGCGTGGGCTTCACCGAGCTCGGCCTCGCCATCACCATCTACAGCTTCACCACCGCACTGACACAGGCGCCGGTGGGCTTCCTCGTCGATCGCTACGGCGCGCGGGCGATCCTGATCGGCGGACTGGGGCTGGAATCGCTGGCCTTCGTGCTCATCGGAGTCATTCCCGCTTACGCCGCGCTTCTCGCCCTCATGGTACTGGCGGGACTCGGCAACGCGGTGTTCCACCCGGCGGACTACTCCATTCTCAACGCGTCGGTGAATACCGAACGCATGGGCCGCGCGTTCTCCATTCATACCTTCGCCGGGCAGATGGGAAACGCAGTGGCCCCTGTGACCATGATCTTCCTCATGACGCTCACCGACTGGCGCACGGCGCTGATTGTCTGCGGTCTCGCCGGTGGCGCGGTGGCGGTCGTGATTTTGCTCAACTCCGACGTCATCCGCGGCACCGACCCGTCCGGGTCGCAGCAGCACAGAACCCGGGACGCGGCCTCCCGGCGCGGCCTCAAGCTGCTGTTCAGCTTCCCAATTCTCTGCGGAGTCATGTTCTTCGTCGGCATTTCCATGTTCGGACACGGCATCAATACCTTCAGCGTGTCCACGCTCACGGAGATCTATGACGCTCCGCTCACCGAGGTCGGCTTCGTCCTGACCGCTTATCTGTTCGCTGCTCCGGCGGGCGTCCTGCTCGGCGGCTGGGTCGCGGACCGCGTCAGCCGCCACGATGCCGTTGCCGCGGGCTGCTTCCTGATCATGGCGGCGTGCCTGTTCGCCGTCGCCGCACTTTCGCTGAGCCTGGTGGCCATCGCGGTTCTTTTTGTAATCGCGGGCCTTTTCAGCGGCATGGTCGCCCCTTCCAGAGACATGATGATCCGCTCGGTGACCCCGGCGGGGGAGATGGGCAAGGTGTTCGGATTCGTATCCACCGGCTTCAATATCGGCGGCATGGTGGCGCCGCTTTTATTTGGGTACATTCTCGACCACGCTGAACCGCGTTTCGTTTTCTGGACCGTCGGCGCCGTGGCCATCGCGACCGTTGCGACGGTGCTCTACACCGGTCGCCAGGGCCGCCGAGACGGCGCCCTCCGGATGTGATGCACGCTCGAGTAGGCCGTAGGGCGCAATAGCGCAGCGTATTGCGCCGAATCGGATACGATGTCGAATATCGAAGGTCGGTAGACGGTAGATAGGGTAAGAGGGCTCGCCACTCTGCCCCCTTCTCCGTCTACGGACTGGAGGCGATCGCCTCCGGTCTCCAGCCTCCAGCCGACTCTATCTCCGCATCCGTTCTCCCTTCGGATCGTACATGGCCCTGAAGCTCGCCCTGGCGGGGATGCGCTCCCCCCCGACGTCGATCTCGAACTCGCCGCTCTCGACATATTCCCGGCTCACGCCTTGATCGCATTTGACGTAGCCCAGGCCGACGGATCCGCCGAGTGTATGTCCGTAGTTGCCCGAGGTCAGGTGCCCGACGATTTTTCCGTCGCGCAGGATCGGCTCGTGGTGGTAGAGCATCGCATCGGGATCCTGCAGAAGAAACTGCAGCATGCGTTTCTTCAAGGGTTTTTCGTTCTCTCTCTGTTTCGCCAGGGCGTCGCGGCCGATGAACGGGACGTTTTTTTCGAAGTCGCACACGAAGCTCATACCGGCCTCGAGCGGCGTGTCTTCGTCGCCGATGTCGTGCCCGAAATGCAGGAATTTCTTCTCCATGCGGCAGGAGTCCAGCGCGTGCATGCCGGCAAGCTTCAGACCGTGCGCGTCGCCTGCGGCAGTAAGCTGCTCGAAAGCGTGACGCGCCATGTCGGCGGTAAAATAGAGCTCGAAGCCGAGCTCGCCGACGTAGGAAACGCGAAAGGCGCGGCCTACGGCGCAGCCGATTTCAACATCCCGAACGTCTCCAAATGCAAAGCCGTTACTCGCGAAGTCGGCGCCGGTGACGGACTCGAGCAGCGCCCGGCTGTTCGGTCCCATCACCCCGAGCACGCCGAAAGCCGAAGTCACGTCGGTGACGCTGCAGTGGGCGTCTTCCGGAATGTTGCGTCTCAGCCAGTCCAGATCGCGCCGGGTGACGCCGGCACCGCTGACAATGAAATACTCCGTTTCGGATACGCGGGTGACGGTGAGATCCGCTTCGATGCCGCCACGGTCGTTGAGCCAGTGGGTATAAACAATATGCCCCGGCGCGACATCGACATTGGCGGTGCAGATCCGCTGCAGGTTTTCGCAGGCATGGCGGCCCTGGATCAGGTACTTGGAAAAGCTCGACTGGTCGAACAGAGCGCATTGATTGCGCGCAGCGAGGTGCTCCTCGGCGGAAAATTCGAACCAGTTCTGCTTGCCGAAGCTGTATTCGTACTCGGGCTTCACGCCTTCGGGCGCGAACCAGTTGGGTCGCTCCCAGCCGGCCGTCTCGCCGAAGCAGGCGTTGTGCCGGGCCAGGCATTCGTGCAGCGGAGAATGTCGAACGCCTCGGGCGGTGGCGTACTGGCGATAGGGATAATGTCGCTCGTAAAGCAGGCCCAGGCTTTCCGCCACCCGCGCCTGCAGAAATTTTTCCGTGCCGTGAAACGGATACATGCGGCGCGGATCGTTGCCCCATAAATCCATCGGCGGATGCCCCTTGTCCATCCACTCTGCCAGCGCCTTGCCCACGCCCCCGGAGGACTGAACGCCTACGGAATTCAGTCCGGCGGCGATGAAAAAGTTCTGTACCTCCGGCGCTTCCCCCAGATGAAACTGGTCGTCGGGTGTGAAGCTCTCGGGGCCGCAGAAAAAGCTGCGCCAGCCGACGTTTTGCAGCATGGGCACGCGCTCCATGGCGTCTTCCAGCACAGGCATCAGCTGTTGTTCCACGTGTCCGGGCAGCTCGTCGAAGCAAAAGTCCTCCGGGATCGCTTTCATGCTCAAGGGCTGCGCGCGCTTTTCGAACGCGCCCACCAGCAGACTGCCGGCGTCCTCGCGGTAATACGCGCACTTGTCGTGGTCGCGCATGACCGGCAGGTCAGGTGGCAGGTCGTCGAGCTTCTCCGTGTGAGCGTAATAATGCTCGCAGGCGTACAGCGGCACGTTCACGCCCGCGAGCCTGCCCAGCTCGCGCGCCCACATGCCGGCGCAGTTGACCACGAACTCGCAGCGGATCTCGCCCTGGTCGGTGACCACGCCGGCCACCTTTCGTCCCTCGACGCGGATAGCGGTGACCTTCACTCCCTCCAGGCACTTGGCGCCGCGTCGACGCGCGCCCTTGATGAAAGCCTGGACCACGTCCACCGGACTTGCCTGTCCGTCCTGGGGCACCCAGGTTCCGCCCAGCAGATCGTCGGTCTTGAGCAGCGGATAGAGGGACCGGATTTCCTCGGCGGTGACGATGTCCACTCGAGTCACGCCGAAGGCGTTGTTCATGGCAGCGACGCGCTTCAGCTCTTCGAAACGGGCCCTGCTGTGGGCGATGCTCAAGCTCCCCACCTGGCGAAATCCGGTGGACTGACCCGTCTCGGCTTCCAGCTCGGGCAGCAGCGCCATGGAGTATTCGCACAGCTTTGCCAGGCTCTCGTTGGCGCGCATGGTGCCGATGAGACCGGCCGCGTGCCAGCTGGTGCCGCAGGCGAACTGTTTGCGTTCCAGCAGCACCACCTCGCTCCAGCCGAGCCTGGCGAGATGGTAGGCAACGCTGGCGCCGATCACGCCGCCGCCGATGACGACGGCGCTGGCTTTCTCGGGAACCCGAACGTTCATGATTTTTCATTCTCCTCGTTGTTCCGACCGGCGGGCAAGCTGGCGCAACGGCGCCCCGCAAGCCCACAGCATACCCCTCGCGGCCGATGCCAATAGATCCAGGCGAATCGACAAAATCGGCCCAACCGCTGGCGCGGCCTGCGCGGATCACCTTGCCAAAGGTGATACCCGGAGTCGAGGCGCCGAGGCATGAAAGCGCAGTGGACCATGACCTGAGCAGGCTCGTGAACCGCGCAGGATATTCTGACTGGCGGCGGCGTCCGGGTTCCGTCAGACTCCCCTCCCGAGGGACAACACGAACAACGGACAATGAACCCGAGACGACTGGCCTTCCTGTTTCTCAATCTGGGGCATTTTTTCGATCACCTGTTCATTCTCATCTACGCCACGGTCGCGGCCCTCGCGCTGCAGTCGGAGTTCGCCCGCAGCTACGCCGAGCTGATCATCTACGCGACGCCCATGTTCGTCGCCTTCGGCGCTTTCGCCCTGCCGGCCGGCTGGCTCGCGGACCGCTGGAGCCGTGAAGGCATGATGCTGGTGTTCTTCTCCGGGCTCGGCGTCACCGCCATACTGACGGGCCTTGCTGAAACGCCTCTGCAGATTGGCCTGGGCTTGTTCTTCATCGGCGTGTTCGCGTCGATCTACCACCCGGTGGGGATCACCATGGTGGTGGAGACCAATCGCGAGCGCACCGGCATGGCGCTCGGCATCAACGGCGTCTGGGGCAACATGGGGGTGGCCTTTGCCGCCATTCTGACCGGCGCGCTCATCGACACCGCCGGATGGCGCGCCGCATTCATCGTCCCGGGCGCCGCCGCCCTGGTCACCGCGGCCGGCTATGCGATGTTCTGTGCTCGCCACAAGGTGACAAAACGCGATGCGGCACCCGTGCCGGCCAGGCCCGAATCGGCCAGGCTCTCCCTGGACCGCCGGACGCTGATCCGGGTATTCGCCATCATTGCGCTGACGACCACGCTCGGGAGCCTGATCTTTCAGGCCATCACCGTGAGCCTGCCCAAGGTGCTCGAAGAGCGGCTGGTGGACGTTGCCGACAGCGCCACCGAAATCGGCGCCTGGGCGTTCGTAGTGCTGGCGGTGGCGTCGCTGGCCCAGATCCTGATCGGGCACCTGGTGGA
>DATIPL010000033.1:0-2407 GCA_035471965.1 Gammaproteobacteria bacterium | reverse complement strand
CCCGCGGTTTACCTCGCTGCTGTCGCCCTTGATGACGAAACCCGCGCGCCGGAACGTCCACGTGCGGAACCAGACGTCGCCTGGAGGAATCGCCCGGTCGATGGTGGTGAACATGTCCATGGCCTGTCCGCCGCTGCGCAGTCGTCCGAGCATGGTGAGCTGTCTTTGAAATTCGTCCGCGACCTTGCGCAAGCCGGTTATCTGGTCACGCTGCTGGCTCGAGACGAGAGTTTGTCGCTGCAGCGCTTCCACTTCGTCTTCGATGTTCCGGGTCTCATAGCGCAATGCAGCGTAAACGAGTCCTCCGACGAGCAGCAGTGGAACGAGTACGGAGGCGTAGCGCTTGATGATTCGGACTTTCGCGTGGTGAGCCCGATAATCGTTCGGCACCAGGTCGATCTCGGCGGTCATCGCGATGTCATTCATTGGTGACGATTCCCCGAAGGGCGAGACCGGTGGCAATCACCAGGTCGGAATTCCCGTTTCTGAGTGAGTGTCCGGAGTTGCCCGATACGGCCGGGAAAATCTCCTGGGGACTGGGCAGCTTCTCCACCGGGATATCGACCAGGCGGCGCAGAACCCTATCCGACCCGCGCCAGTTCGCGAAGCCTCCCATCAGGTACAAGCGGTGAACCGGTTCCCCCCGGGTTTCGTAGGTCACGTATCTGAGCGCCCGTTTGATCTCGTCGGCGAATGCCAGCAGCTTGGGCTTCAAGACGTCGAGGATGACCTGCGAAGTCTCGAGGCCCGTGTTGGAGAGCTCTGTCAGGTCGGGGTCGAACTTGGCGTCGATGCCGACCCGGTGCACCGCCACTCGAACCGCTTCTTCGGACATCTCCAGCTCGGTGCAGAGTCGATCGATGAGCTGCTGCTCGCCAAAGGCCAGCTGCTGATCCAGCAGCAGCCTTCGGCCGGACAGCATCGTCAGGTAGCTGTGGGAGTGACCACAGTTGACGATGAGTACGTTCTCCGGCTTTCTGTTCATGGAAAGCGCGCTCACGAGTCGCTTGATGGCGGCGGGTCCGATCTCCAGTGCTTCCACTTCGAGGCCCGAGCGGCGGAAAAGCTCGAGCAGCCGAACCACCTTCTCCCTGCGCGCCACGGCCACCACCGCAAGGCGCTGCTCGTCTTTGGACTTCGGCCGAACGGGCAGGAAGTCGATGACGTAGTCTTCCAGCGCGCCGTTGAGGCGCGAGCGCATCACCTGAAGCACCGCGGCGCCGTCATCGCGGGCGCCACTGGCGTCGTAGGTGATCGACATAATCCGGGTATCGCTTGGTGGCAGGCAGGTGACGACGCGCCTGCCTCGGAACGGAGCGGAGCCGAGCGCGCGCTTGACCAGCGGCTTGAACAGCTGGTGTGAGGACAGCAGGTCTTCCCGGGTGCCGGAGTAGGGCAGGGAAGCCTGGGCACGGAATCGCACCGCTCCGCCGGCGTCCCGCTCGAGCTGTGCCAGGTGGATCCGGTCACGGCCGAGCTCGAGCCCGATGGGGCCCTGGGCGCCGCCGGGGGCGGCGCCGCGCAGTCTGTGCATTATCGCGGCGAGCTGCATCGAGTCATCCTTGCGCCGTGGAAGATCGACCCCGGGCAGGGAACGTTTTTCCCATGCCCTTGACCCGGAGGATTGGAAAGCCGGTCCACGTGTCTCATTTTTCTGCGTAAATCATCCATTAAGCTTAGTCGCCGTACCCGCCCAGGACTATGCGGGAACATTCGGCACACGTTCATTTTTTCTGCTTTAAATCAATAAGATATGATTCCGCCGTTTGCTGACCACAGCGCTGTCCGGGGTGGATTCGCGACGCCGTGTCCTCGAGCTTCCGGTGGCGCGGGAGACGCGCCGTTTTCTTTCCGGCGGCGCCGTTCTGGTATTCGCTTCTCGCCGGCTGGTCACCGTTCATCTTTTGCGCACGCGTTCTCCGCCTAGTACTCGATATGCAGCAGCGGCGCGCCGGCCGCGTCGCCGTCGAAAGACTCCGCAATTCGCACTCCGGAACCGCTGATGATCACCACCAGCGCATTGCCCGGAGCCCAGCCGGGGCGGTCGACGATTTCCTGGATCAGGGGGGAAAGATCCGGGGTCTGCTGGTTCGGGCCCGCCGCGCCGACGGAATTCCATGGCCCGGGCCACCAGGTAACCGAGGCCGCGGTCAAGGCGCGGGCGGAGATGTTGGAGGCGGCGTCGGCGAAGGTGGCGGCGTCGTCGGCGGCCTCGCCGCGGAAGCTCAGGTTGATGCCCCCGGTACTGGTTTCATCGGTCTTGAATTGTATCCAGGCGCTGGTGATGGTGGCGCCGTTGGGCACGGTGACGTCGGCGAAGCGCATGCCCACCATCTGGGTGAAGCCCAGGTCCTCGACCAGCTCCAGGTCGGTGCTGGCGAGATTCACGTCGTTGCTGAACATCAGC
>DATIPL010000032.1:0-8452 GCA_035471965.1 Gammaproteobacteria bacterium | reverse complement strand
CACTCGAACGAGCAGATCATCGCCTCGGTGGATTCCGGCGGCAGCTCTTTTCCGCAGCACTCGCAGTCGGGCCTCAATTCCAGCATCGATCGGACTCCTTCACGCGGGGACGTTCAGTGCCTCCAGCTCGTCAGCATTGCGAACGGCCCATCGAAAGGTGGTAAAGGGTATGCAGAAGCAGATTGGCTCCCGTTTCCACATCCGTCCACTCGGTCCACTCCCCGGGCGCATGGCTGATTCCGTCCTTGGACGGCACGAAAATCATGCCCGCCCTGGTGATACCGGTCATGAACTGAGTGTCATGGCCCGCGCCGCTCGGCATCACCATCGAGTCCAGTCCCAGCTTGTCCGCCTGTTGCTGAAAGGCCTGGATGATATCCGGATGACACGGCCGGGGCGCGAGCCAGCTCGTCTCCCGTCGCTCGAGCTCGAGGCCATGATGATCGGTCACTGCTTCAAGCGTGGCTGCACACTCTTTCGCCAGCCGCGTCATGACCTCTTCATCCATGTCGCGGCCGACCAGAGTGAACTCAACGCGTCCCGGAACCGTGTGGGCGAACCCGGGCGAGACTTCCACGCGACCTATGGTCAGCCGGCTCGTTTCATTTCCGAGTGTGGAAATCATTTGCGGAATTTTCCCGGCAAAATCCACCAGTCCCATGAAGGCATCATGGCGCAGATTCATGGGCGTGGTGCCGGCGTGATTTGCGGTGCCGGTCAGAGTGACCGTCCAGTTGAACACTCCCGAAATGCCCTCGACGATACCGATGGGTTTACCCGCGGCCTCCAGCACCGGTCCCTGCTCGACGTGCAGCTCGAGGAAAGCCGCGAGCGAATCAGGCGCGCGGGCCGCGCGAAGCGCCTCTTCCGGGTCGAGGCCTTGTCGCTCCATCGCCTCACGTAATGAAGTTCCCGCTTCGTCACGGGAGTTTTCCAGCTGGTCTCTGGTCACCTCTCCGCACAGCGCCTGCGCGCCGAACATGCCGCCGAAGCGACCTTCTTCCTCGCTGGTCGCGACCACCTCGATGGGATGCCCGGGCTCCAACCCGCTTTCTTTTAGCGTATGCACGCATTCGAGCCCGGCGACGACGCCAAGCGCGCCGTCGAACATGCCTCCGCTCGGCACGCTGTCCAGATGAGAGCCCACCATGAGCGCAGGGCCTTCGCCGACTTCCCAGCGTCCAATGACGTTCGCCGCACCATCCATTCCGGCATCAAGACCGATAGCGTCGAGTCGATCGATCAGCCACCGCCGTGCGCGCATGTCGGCATCGGAAAAGCTCAGGCGATTTATCCCCCCATCCGACGCGTCGTAACCGATACGCGACAACTCTTCCAGATCTCGCTTCAGCCGTGCGAGATTGATCGCGGGTTGAGGAGAATTCTGCTGAGTCGTCATTTTGAATCCGCAAATAAGCAGCGTATGTGCACGTTGCCGTGACCGGATATGGTGCTCGGTTGTCGTTGCCAATCTAACATGTTAGGTTTCTGTCCTCCCACCGCTTTCTCCAGCATCACTCGTAAGAGGAGAACGCAATGCCGCGACTCACCGCTGCCGCAGGCGTCATCTGCGGATCACTGTTCACCGCTTTCATCCTGGCCTCGGCAACACTCCAGGCGCAAACGCCGCGCGACGTGCTCGTCGTCGGCCAGATCGCCGAGCCGAAATCCCTGGACCCCCACGCCGTCACCGCGGTCAATGACTTCAGGATCCTGGTCAACATTTACGATGGCCTTGTCCGTTACAAGGACGGTACTTTGCAGGTCGAGCCCGCGCTGGCGGAATCCTGGTCAATCAGCGACGACGGAACCCGCTACACCTTCGAACTGCGTGACGGCGTCGCGTTTCATGACGGGACGAAGTTCGACGCTGAAGCAGTCAAGTTCAACTTCGATCGTATGCTTGACGAAGACCATCCGTTTCACGATACGGGGCCGTTCCCGCTGTCTTTCTTTTTCAGCTCGGTCCAGGACGTAACGGTCACGGATCGCCTGACGATCGAATTCAAGCTCAAAGAGCCCTACGCACCCTTCCTATCGAACCTCGCCTATCCGACGGGCCTGATTGTTTCCCCTGCGGCGGTCAAGGACCACGGTAAGGATTTCGGCCGCAACCCGTCCGGGACGGGGGCATTTCGATTTGCGGAATGGGAAAGCAATTCCAAGGTCGTGGTAACCCGTAATCCGGACTACTGGGACGGCGCCGCGCCGCTCGAGGCCGTTATCTTCCGGCCCATCACCGACGCGAATACGCGCGTGGCCGAGATGTTTTCCGGAGGAATCGACGTGATGGTGGAAGTGCCACCGGACAACGTTGCCGGCTTCGCCTCCGATTCCGATTTTCGGGTTCACGAGCAGGCCGGTCCGCACGTGTGGTTTCTGATCCTCAACGTCAAGGAGGGGCCGTTCAAGGACAAGCGCGTGCGCCAGGCCGTCAACTACGCCATAGACAAGAAGACGCTGGTGGATAACGTGCTTCAGGGCACCGCCTCGGTGGCGGCGGGGCCGACGCCATCGGCATTCTCGTGGGCCCACAATTCATCCCTCGAGCCCTATCCCCACGATCCCGGGAAGGCGAGAGCCCTGATCAAAGAGGCGGGCTATGAAGGCGCGAAGCTGACCTTCTACGTGACCGAAGGGGGTTCAGGCATGCTCGACCCGGTGCCCATGGGCGCCGCCATCCAGGCCGACCTGGCGGAAGTCGGCCTCGACGTCGAAATCGAGACTTACGAGTGGAACACGTTACTCAGCAAGGTAAACGCGGGTCTCGAAAGCAAAGCGGATATGGCCGAAATGGCGTGGATGACCAACGATCCGGACACGCTGCCCTATCTTGCGCTGCGTTCCGACGCCTGGCCGGACAAGGGCGGATTCAATTCCGGCTACTACTCCAATTCGAAGGTCGACCGGCTTCTCGAGGCGGCGCGACGGGCCACAAGTCAGTCCGAACGGGCCAGGCTGTACAAGGAGATGCAGGCCATCGTGCACGAGGATGCGCCCTGGGTGTTCGTTGCCAACTGGAAGCAGAATGCAGTCACCCGCGCGTCCGTGCAGAACTTCAAGCTGCAGCCGTCCTTTTTCCTTTTGCTGCATGACGTAGCCAAGCGGTAACCGCGCGGCTGGGGCGCGAGTCCCGCCGTCCGGTTTCCGCTCCGGTGCAAGACCCGAGCCAGGGCATGCTCGCCTACATCGGTAAGCGCCTCCTCGCCACGATTCCGGTGCTCTTCGGACTGACCGTCATCGTCTTCTTTATCATGGCGATAATTCCCGGGGACCCGGCGCTGGCCATACTCGGCCCCTACGCCACGCCCGAGAACGTGGCCAAGCTCAACAGGGAGCTCGGGCTGGACAAATCCCTCTTCGAGCAGTACGTCATCTGGCTCGGCAATCTGCTGCACGGCGACCTCGGGCGTTCCTACTCCCTGAACCGGCCGGTGATCGACGAAGTGCTGGAGCGATTCGGGGCAACGCTGATCCTCGGAGGCGCCGCGTTGTCGCTTGCGTCGATAGCGGGTCTGCTCGCCGGGATCGTAACCGCAGTGCGTCAGTTCGGCTGGACCGATCGGATGGTGACCGTCTTCGTTCTCATCGGCATCTCCATGCCGGCATTCTGGCTCGGCCTGCTGTTGATTCTGGTGTTCGCAGTCGAGCTCGGCTGGCTTCCGGCAAGCGGCATGTACGCCATTTACGGCGGCGGCGACCTGCCGGATCTGCTCGAACATCTCCTGCTCCCGGCGGTTACGCTTTCCGTGGTGGCGACCGGGGTCATTGCCCGCCTCACGCGCACGTCGATGCTCGAGGTCCTGCGCCAGGACTACATCCGAACCGCACGCGCCAAGGGACTCAAGGAACGGCGCGTCATATTCCGACACGCGCTGAAGGTGGCCATGGTCAATGTCATTCCGGTCATCGGTATTCAGGCCGGCTTCGTCCTTGGCGGCGCCGTCTATGTGGAAACGGTCTTTCAGTGGCCCGGCATCGGCCGGATGCTGGTCAACGCGATCTCCACCCGCGACTTGCTGCTGGTTCAGGGCGGCGTTCTGGTGGTCGC
This sequence comes from Gammaproteobacteria bacterium, assembly GCA_035471965.1. Taxonomy (GTDB): domain Bacteria; phylum Pseudomonadota; class Gammaproteobacteria; order HK1; family HK1; genus CAMYJH01. Next base: position 4,401 of record DATIPL010000032.1, on the reverse strand, counting down.
TGCCAGCTATGTGCTGTTCAACTTGCTGGCCGACGTGGTTCAGCAGATTCTCGATCCAAAGTTGCGGGGATGATGGCTTCCTCGGCCTCATCCAATGCAAAATCGCCTGCGGCCTCGTCACGGCCGACGGGCTGGCAGCTGCTTTCACACAACCGTCTCGCAGCGGCCGGGTTGGTGGTGCTGGCCGTGATCGCTCTGATCGCCGTGCTCGCTCCCGTCCTGCCGCTGCCCTCCCCGGACGAAACGGCGCCGGAAAAACGCCTGATGCGACCGCTGGCCGACGGCGCTTTTCTCGGCACCGATCACCTTGGACGTGATCTGCTTTCCCGCCTGATCTGGGGCACGCAGGTGTCGATAGCGGTTGGGCTGTCGGCGACCCTGGTGGCGGCCTTCCTCGGTTCGCTCATCGGCCTTACTGCGGGATACGCCGGCGGTCGTACGGACAACCTGCTGATGCGCGGCATCGACATGATCATGGCCTTCCCTTATATCCTCCTGGCGCTGGCAATCGTGGCCGCGATGGGGCCGGGCCTGATGAACGCGCTGTTCGCGATCGCCATCGTCAATATCCCTTTCTTCGCCCGCAACGTCCGCGGCGTGTCGCTTACCGTCGCCCGCCGCGAGTTTGTCGACGCCGCCCGACTGTCGGGAAAAGGGCGCATTCGGATCCTGCTGACGGAGATACTGCCCAACGTGTTGCCGATCATCGTCGTCACGATCTCCACCACCCTGGGCTGGATGATCCTGGAGACCGCGGGCCTGAGCTTCCTCGGTCTCGGCGCTCAGCCTCCGCAGGCGGATCTCGGCTCCATGCTGGGCGAAGGGCGCAAGCTGCTGTTCAACGCTCCGCACGTTTCGATCATTCCCGGGCTGGCGATCTTCGCCATCGTGATTTCAATCAATCTGGTGGGAGACGGGATCCGGGACGTGCTGGATCCGCGTCTCAAGTCGGGTCAGCTCGCCCGTCCGGCGCCAATGACCGCGGTGACGCGTCAAGCCCTGCCGCCAGACACGCCCCCTGCACCGGAGATCGTCCTCGACGTTCGAGATCTCAAAACCGAGTTCCATCTGGGCAGGGAAATTTATCGCGCCGTCGGAGGCGTGTCTTTCTCCCTGCGGGAAGAAGAATGTCTCGGACTGGTGGGAGAGTCGGGCTGCGGTAAATCGGTTACCGCCATGTCTCTGCTCGGTCTGGTGTCGACGCCCCCGGGACGCATTACCGGTGGGAGGGTAATGTGGGGCGACATGGACCTTCTGGACGCATCCGTGGAGCAATTACGTCAGCTCCGAGGCAATAAGATAGCCTACGTGTTTCAGGATCCGCTTTCATCATTGCATCCGCTATTCACTGTCGGAGACCAGATCGCGGAAGTCATCCGGGCGCACCGCGATACATCCTATGCACAGGCCTGGAGCAAAGCCATCGAGTTCCTGCGCATCGTCCGCATCCCCAACCCCGGACACCGAGTCAACGCCTACCCCCATGAGCTCTCCGGCGGCATGCGGCAACGGATCGGCATCGCCATGGCGCTGGCCAATGATCCCGAGGTAATGATCGCGGATGAGCCGACCACGGCCCTGGACGTCACGGTGCAAGCCCAGGTGCTCAAGCTTCTGGACGCCCTGCGCGCAGAGCGGAAGACCACCCTGCTGTTCATTACTCATAACTTCGGCGTCGTGTCGGAGATATGTGATCGTATCGCGGTGATGTACGCCGGCCGGATTGTCGAAGTCGGGTCCACCACGGAGGTGCTGAACACGCCGGCGCACCCCTACACGCACAAGCTCATCGACTGCGTGCCCAAGCCTGGTGAGCGGCGGCGCCTGGACACCATCGAAGGGCTTCCGCCCTCCGTGAACCGGCTGCCGCGAGGCTGCGCATTTGCGGACAGGTGCCCGAAGGCGGAAGCCGATTGCCGCCGGCAGGAGATCGAGCTGACCCCGCTGACGATGGGACGCGCGGTGCGATGCATTCATCCTGTGGACAGCGGGCGGTGACCGGAATCGTACTGTCCGCGCAGGCAGTGGAACGTCGCTTCGGCGGCGGACGCACTCTGCTCGGCCGGCGCAAGCCGGAGGTGCACGCGGTGCAGAGCCTCGACCTGGACGTGCAGAATGGAGAAACCCTGGGCGTGGTCGGGGAATCCGGGTGCGGCAAGTCGACTCTGGCGCGAATGCTCGTGGGGCTGGACCGCCCCACATCCGGGTCCATACGGATGCACGGGGACGATCTCGTTCGCATGGCCGAAACCGATCCCCGTGCCCTCGCCCGAACCATACAGTACGTATTCCAGGATCCGGCGAGCTCGCTCAACCCCAGAAAGACCATTCGAGATATCCTCAGCGCGCCGATGATTCACCTGCTCCGCCAGGTGCCGTCGTCGAGGAAGCATCGCCTGGAAAAGCTCCTGGATGCGGTCAACCTCCCCGCGGAGGTGCTGTCTCGCTATCCGCACGAATTTTCCGGCGGACAGGCGCAGCGAATCGTCATCGCCAGGGCGCTAGCGGCCGAGCCGCGCATTATCATTCTTGACGAACCCGTCTCGGCGCTGGACGTATCGATACAGGCCCAGGTGTTGAATCTTCTGTCCGATCTCAAGGACCGTTTCGGCCTCACCTATATTTTTATCAGCCACGATCTTGCCGTGGTGGAATCGATCAGCGACCGCGTCGCGGTAATGTATTTTGGTCGCATCGTGGAGCTCGGAAACGCTGCCACCCTGTTTCGGGCTCCGCGCCATCCTTATACGCGACTGCTTCTGGATTCGGCCCCGGTTCCGGGAAAAAGGAAAATCAAGAGTGAAATGGACACCGCCGAGGTACCTGATCCACTTCATCCCCCACCCGGTTGCGCCTTCGCGCCCCGCTGTCCCCGAGCTGAAGACTTCTGCCGGCGACAACGCCCGCTGCTCGAGCCCAGGAACGGCGCCGCTCAGGCGGCCGCCTGCCATTTTCCGCTGCCGGTCGACGAATGACCCGGCTACAAGTCCGTAAACGCTGGAAGTGCGCGCGCCGGAGTGAAGCTGCGACCCGCGTCGAGCGCGCGGCGCCGCGAACGGGGTTCGGTCACGGATTGAACGACCCGGTCTCGACCGGAGCAGGAACAGAGCCGCACTCGAACCCGTCGCCCATCGCGCCGGAATTGTCCGGCTGCAGTTCCTTCAGCAGCATCGACGTCAAACCGAAGTCCGAGCAACTCGCGACTCCCGTCCCTTAAAGCGCGTTTTCGATCGGATCAGCGGGCGATTCCGTTCGTCTGCGCGCGCCATCGTCAAAAAGCTCTCGTATGTTCAGGGTCGAGCGTTTTCCCAGGTCTTCGAAATTCCCGTTCAGCCAGCTTTTCGCGGCCTCACGACCAACATCGAACAGATGCGACAGAAATGGCCACTCGGCGTTCAGCTTGCTGGACGCGCCCAAGGGCGTGATTTCCTCATCGGCATCGATGCGATGAACGAGTACGTGCTTGTAGCGTTCTTTATCGATTCGTCCCTCCTCCAGCAGCCGGTCGACAAAGTCTATGGCCCGGAACTCGCGAAGCAGGCTGCTGTTGAACGTGATCTCGTTGACCCGGTTCAGAATCTCGCGCGCCGTCTTCGGCGTACCCTCTCTGATGATCGGATTGATCTGAACCACGACCACGTCGTCGGAGCGGCAGTGCCGGAAAAAGGGAAACAGCACCGGGTTGCCCATGTATCCTCCGTCCCAATAGGGCACGCCGTCGACTTCCACTGCCTGGAATATGTAAGGCAGACAGGCCGAAGCCATCACCGCTTCGGGCGTCAGCTCCCGACGATCGAAAACCCTGACCCGACCGGTTTCCACATTGGTCGCGGAAACGAAGAGCTTCATCTTGTCGCAGGATCGCACCCGATCGAAGTCCACCTGCTCGGCGAGCAGATCCCGCAGCGGGTTGATGTTCAGCGGATTGAGCGCGTAGGGGGACGCCATTCGGGTCACGAGGTCGAAGAGCTGGAAAGCGGGTGAGTAGTCGAGATTCCAGCTTCCCATGAGCGCGTCGATGGGCGTGCGACGGATGGGGCTGGTGCGGGCGGAATCACTCACGGCTTTCCAGAAGGCGTGCAGCGCAATGCGCGCGCCCTCTTCACCGGCCTGCATCAGCCCGTCGGCGACCACCACGGCGTTCATGGCGCCTGCGCTGGTCCCGCTGATCGCTTCGATGTGAACTCGACCGTCCTCGAGCAGACAGTCGAGCACGCCCCAGGTAAAAGCGCCGTGAGCGCCGCCCCCCTGCAGCGCGAGGTTGATGGGCTTTTTTTTCGACTTGCCGGCGGCGCTCATTGAGCGGTCCACCCGCCATCGACAGGCAGGGCGGCGCCGTTGATTGACGCTCCCGCATCGGAACAGAGAAACACCGCCAGCGCGCCGAGCTCCTCGGTGGTC
>DATIPL010000031.1:0-4229 GCA_035471965.1 Gammaproteobacteria bacterium | reverse complement strand
GCAGAGGAGAAAGATGACGTTCGGAGGAGGATGCGGTGCGGGCGCCCTAGCGTCCGGAACACGCCCTTCACTGCTCCAGACCTGACGCCGCGCGGCTGCGGACTCGCGGATCTTCAGCATTCAGCGAGCTGAAAAAGATATGCCGGGGACACCTGTTCACTTCCAGTCGCTTACGGCGCTTTCGCGCAAAATCCGCGCGCGCGAGATTTCACCGCTGCAGCTGACCGAAGCCTTTCTTGCCCGAATCGAAAAGCACGACAACGCGCTGGGCGCATTCCGTCTGATCTGCCCCGAGCGTGCCCTGGACGACGCTCGCGCGGCGGAAGCGGACATCTCCGCAGGCAGGGATACCGGACCGCTGCACGGGATTCCGTTCGCGGTGAAAGATCTCTTTGACGTCGAAGGGCTCCCCACCAGCGCCGGCTGCCGGCTTCTGGAGAACAACGTTGCCGCCAAAGATGCCACCGTTGTGCGCCGTCTTCTCGACGCCGGCATGGCGCTGCTCGGGAAAACTAATACGGTACAGTTCGCCTACGGCGGCGCGGGAATCAACCACCATCACGGGACGCCCAGGAATCCGTGGCACCAGGTGCCGCATCTTCCCGGGGGATCCAGCAGCGGTTCCGGCGTCGCCGTGGCCGGCGGCCTGGCTCCGATGGCGCTGGGCAGCGATACCGGCGGTTCGGTGCGCATTCCCGCGGCACTGTGCGGAATTACCGGACTCAAGACCACCGTCGGACAGGTAAGCCGGGCGGGCGTATATCCACTGAGCTGGAGTCTGGATTCCGTAGGCCCGCTGACCCGCAGCGCAGAGGATGCGGCGCTGGTGTACGCGGCCATCGCGGGATCGGACCCTGGCGACGATTCCACCGTCTCGGCTAAATCTGCGGCCATCATGAGCAAACTGACCCGGGGCATCGAAGGCCTGCGAATCGCGTTTGCCGAAAGCGTTTTCTTCGACGACGTGGACCCGGAGGTGGAGAAAGCGTGTCGCGCCAGCCGGGACGCGTTCGAATCACTGGGCGCACACGTCTCCAGCGTTGCGTTTCAAGTGGCGGAAAAGGCGCGCGACCTCAATCCCCGCGGACTCATCATCGCGGCGGAAGCATATACCCTCAACCGGCGCCTGCTCGATGATCACTTCACCGAACTCGACCCCGTGGTCGCCCACCGCATGGTCAAGGGCAAGGAGATCCTCGCCCACGAATATCTGCGCACGACCCTCGCCTGGAAACGCATTCGTGCCGAGGCCCTCGAGACTTTTCGCGACGTGGACGCGATCTTGTGCCCGGCGACCATGGTGCCCGCCCTGCCCGTCGATGAAGTGGACCGGGATATCGAAAGCTATTCCGATGCCAACTTGAAATGCCTGAGAAATTCCTCAATCGGCAATGTCCTCAATCTGTGCGGACTGTCGGTTCCCTGCGGATTCACCTCCGACGGCCTTCCGCTAGGGCTGATGATCTACGCCAGGCCTTTCGACGAGGCAACCGTGCTTCGGGTCGGGCACGCCTACCAGCAGGCGACCTCCTGGCATCTGCGCACCCCCGACCTCGATTGAGGCAGCCCGAAAGTGCCTGCCGGCCGTGCGTTTTCAGGGATCCGCAGGCGGATTGACCCGGATCAAGGACGCTCGGCGCCGCTTCCCCTGTACTTGAACCGGGCACGGCGCTGGAGCAAGGGATGAAAGCGGGCGAGATCTGCAACCATCACGTGGTGACCGTTTCTCCCGACGATTCGATACGAACGGCGGCGGAATTGATGCGTCAGCACCATGTGGGCGACGTCGTGGTTGCGGAACGCAGTGGGGGCTACCTTGCTCCGCTCGGCATCCTCACGGATCGGGACATCGTGGTCGAGGTGATCGCCGAGAACGTGGGCCTGGACGAGGTCACGGTGCGTGACACCATGACGGACCAGTTGATCACGGCCAAGGAGGACGACGACCTGCTCGCGACTTTGATGCAGATGCGGGAGAACGGCGTGCGCCGACTGCCGGTGGTGGACAGCAAGGGTCAGCTGGTGGGCATACTCACCGCCGATGACGTCATCGGTCTGGTTGCCAGAGAGCTGGCGGAAGTGTGGGCATTGATCGTCCGCCAACAGGGCCGCGAGACGGAGCTGAGGCGTTGAGACCAGCGTCGGTGAGAGTCAGCGAACCGTAACGACCGTGCAGGGGGCCGCGTGTGTGACCTTGTGCGCGACGCTCCCCAGCACCAGGCCTTGGAAGTCGCTCAATCCGCGGGTGCCCAACACTATCAGATCCGCGCCTTTCCGTTTCGCTACCTCCAATATCTTCTTTGCGGCATCGCCGCGCTCGCTGGCGCGCTGGATGGACCGGATATCCTTTCCTTTCAAGCGAGATTCGGCAGCCTCCAGAATGCGATCCGCGATCGCCTGCTCATAAATCGCCTGCGGGGGATCCAGAAACTGCTCCGTCTTGGCCCATCGCTGCAGGCCTTCTGGCACCTCATTGCTTGGAACCACATGCAGTATGGTGAGCTTCGAGCCGTATGTCCGAGCCAGATCCGCGGCAACATCGAGCGCCTTGAACGAATGATCTGATCCGTCCACGGGAATGAGAACATGCTTGTGCATTGGCCACTTCCTCTAAACAGCTTGCTACCGTGTCGACACTGACCGGCCGCGCTGAGCGCAAAATCACTCTAGATGCCTGCAAACGATATGGATTTGATCCCGATCAAGCCCCGGCACACGCGAAAGTCAGAGCTTCCGTACGCTCGTCTGCTGCCTGCTCACGAGTCCGAGACAAGGCAGTTTTCCCGCGCTAGACTCGCTCAGAACACGTCACGGCTGGTAAAAGACGTGACCCATGGGCTGAAAGCATTTCGACCGCCGGGCGCACGGTTTGGCCTGCACCCGGAGTTGCTTCAGGAGGAATAAACGATGCGTATCTCGGGCTTCTTGCTGCTGGCCTCGTTGACGGCATCCGCCTCGGCGCAGCAGATCTATCCTCCCTACGGGCTTCTGGTGAGCGAATCCGAGCTGCGCTTCATGTCCGGCCTGCATTCTCGCGCGGTGGATCTGGAGCTTGGGCGTAATACGCCTTCGGATTACACGCGCGCTGCACAAACTTACCGCAAATCCGCGGTACTCGGTTTTCCGTTGTCCCAGAACAACCTGGCCCGCCTGTACGAACGGGGACTCGGGGTTCCGAGGGATCCGGTGGTAGCGCACGTGTGGTACCTTCTCGCCGCCTCCAACGGCGACGCCGTGCTGGTGGCCAACCGGGATCGCTCGGCCCGGCGGCTGTTGCCGGATCAAATTGCCAGCGCGGAAAGTTTGGCAAGAACGCTCAAGCAGCACCTTCCGACACCGTCTCGATGAAGGTGCCATGCAGCCGGCTGACCCGCGCCGGCGCAGTTGCCCGCATTATCGCCGCGGGGTTCCTGCTGCCACTGGTTGGCGCCTGCGCGCCGGAAATTCACGTACAGCAGGACACCCACGCGCCCCTACCCGCCTACACCACCTTCGAGGAAGCGGGCAAAGGCTGGTGGAAGGTGTTCTTCCGGCTGGCGTGGGATCAGGAGGAACAACCCGACTGGCATCTGGACGCGTTGCTTGCCGATCAGATCATGGCGCCCATCATTGCCCGCGCGGAGCCGCGCATATCCCTCTGGCGGTTTCACCGCCGGGCGGCAAGGGACGACAGCGGGCACCAGTTCAGCTTCCTTTTCTATGCCGACGCCGAGACTGCCGACATGATCAACGACGGAGTCGAGAATTCGCCGCTGGCCGCGAAGCTGCTAACGGCGGGAATCGTACAGGAGGTGCGACTCGCCGCCCTCGATGAGGAGGCCGCGCAAGACATCGGCGCTACCAGCGATCAAGCCTGGCCCGAGCCCATCCGGCGCGGCTGGCCCTGGTTCATCATGGGTGCAAGCCAGTCCTGGCTGAGACTCATTGACGAGGCAAAAGCACAGCGGCCGCCGCCCGAACGCACGACAGCGGCGGGGATTTCCGAGTACTACCGCGGAATCGATGAAGAGATAACCAGACTGTGGCGCGAACACGGGCAGCACGCTTACCTGCACCACTTAAACGCGGTGTTCGGCTATCAGCTTCTGATCATTCGGGAAACCAACTTGAAGCGCTTCTGAGCGCTGCTTTCGACCCATTCGCGCGAGCCCCGCGTCAACCGGTCTGAAACAAACGGCGGCTCGACTAAACTTCAAGACAACGAAGCAGCGAGGGATCTTGGACGCGCT
>DATIPL010000030.1:0-2042 GCA_035471965.1 Gammaproteobacteria bacterium | reverse complement strand
TGCGATACCAGCAAAACCTGACCGAGGCACAGATCCGCTCTCAGGGTCTCAGCCTGGCCGGCGTGCTGTCTCGACTGTCCTACGAGCAGCTGACCTCTCCGAAATCAGGCATGGGTCCGATTCAGGTCGTTTATCAGAGTCAGCGCACCGACGAGTTTGCCTACGCGACCGTGACCGACCGGGCGGGACGCCCGGCTCTGGCGGCGGCGTCTCCTGGAATAGTGGTCCCGCCTGCAACCTTGCCGGTAACGCCCGGAGACGTCGCCGGTGAACGATTTACCCAGCTTCCGGGCAGCGGCAAGCCGGTGATTGAGTTCTACGCGCCGTTATGGTCCGAAGGCCAGGTCGCCGGCCATATCCGTCTTGGATACTATCAGCCGTCCGGAATGGTTCCGCTGGCTCAGGTTCCGCTGCTGGCTTCCGTTGCTTTCCCCGTCTTTCTGCTCACGCCTTTTTTCTATCTCCTGCTGAAACGGGAAATTACTCCGCTGAAGGAAGCCAGCCGCGAGCTTCAGGATCAGATTGAAGACGGACGGTTCAAGCAGCTCGAGGTGAAAGTTTCGGGAGAGTTCGGAGACTTTATTCAGCGCTTCAATTTTTTCATGGAGCGCGCTCAGGCCCGAATCGACGAGCTTGAATCCATTAAATCGAAAGCCGAAGTCTCCCAGAAGATGCTCAGCTACAAGCGGGAACGCGTCGAAGCCGTGCTTCAGGCGCACCCCGACATGTTTCTGGTCCTCGACGAAACGGGTACTCCCGCCATCGTCAGCGACAAGCTCCTCGGTCTTCTGAATCTGTCCCGGAAGTCGGTTATAGAACAGCGGCCGTCGGCGTGGTGTAAAGACCCGAATGTCACCGAGTTTCTGCATCGCTGCGGAGACACGAACTCTCCCGGCTATATTTCGGCGACCATGGTCTTTACGCCGGAAAGCGCCCCCGATCGCACCATCGAAGTGAGCGCCTACCCGTTATTCTCGCCCAAGGACAAGGCCATCGTGCTCGGAACGCTGGTGATCTTTCGCGATACGACGGAATCAATCGTTGTCAAGCGTGGCCAGGGAGAATTCGTGGCTCACATCGCCCATGAACTCAAAACCCCCCTGAACGTGCTCGCCACTTACTCGGAGGCCCTTCAGGAAGAAGAAGGCAAGGATGAGAGTTTTCGAATCGAAGCCTACAACGTCATCCACGACGAAGTTGAACGACTTTCCGGGCTCATCAGCAATCTGCTGAGCATCACCCAGATTGAAATGGGCAACATGGTAATCGACCGGCAGCGCGTGAGGATTGGCGACCTGCTCGAAGACGCGCTGGAAAACGTGGCTCGCAGCGATAGGAAAAGAGGCATCGATTTTCAACTCAATATACAAAGCGATCTTCCCGCGCTCGCCCTGGACAAGAATTTGTTTCGAGTCGCAATAAATAACCTGCTGACCAACGCGATCAAGTACAGCAAGGAAGATGGCGCTGTCGTCATCTCTGCGGAGTGGCACGACGACTCTGTCTTTATACGGGTTAAAGACTCGGGAGTTGGAATTGCTCCCGAAGATCAGAGTCGCATCTTTGAAAAATTCTACCGCTCGGAGGCTGAAGAGGTGAGGTCCATGCCCGGCCATGGGCTGGGGCTTGCGCTGGCGCACGAGATCATTGCGCTGCACCAGGGCGATATTCTTGTAGACAGCACTCCGGGCGAGGGAACGGAGTTCACGATCGTTCTTGGAAAAAGATCCGGCGCGATTCTGCAGGGGCTGTCCAATTGAAGCGCATACTCATTGCCGATGACGAACCCCACCTGATCCGGGTCCTGCGACTGGGGCTGGAAAAAGCCGGCTATAGCGTGAGCGCGGTTTCGGATGGTGAACGTGCGCTCGCGAAGATGCGCGAGACGTCCCCCGACGTTCTCATTACAGACATCGAAATGCCGCGCATGAACGGAGAGCAGCTATGCAAAACCCTGGAAGAAGAAGCGCCCGATCCGAATCTCCTCATCATCGTGGTCACCTCCCACCCGGAGGAAGCCCATCGAGTCTGGTCGCGCGAGA
>DATIPL010000029.1:0-1637 GCA_035471965.1 Gammaproteobacteria bacterium | reverse complement strand
ACAAGAGGCACTCGCTGCATCCGGACTCCATCCGGCGGGAGATCGAGGCTTACGGTGCAGTGCGCTCGAATCTGCTCCTTCACGAGCCCGGCTTTCCGATGGGGTAGTGTCCAGAATCTTTCGCACTTTCGGTCAGGGGGTGCTCAGGAAGGTTAAGTGATGGGTGTTGGGGAGGGCAGTTATTCGGGCGACCTTGAGAATGGGCCATGGATAGCTCGTCGGAAAGGTCGGTGCGAATAACTGCCCGGGAGAAGTTCAAGAGGCGATGGACTTGGCGGTCTCGCCGTGGGTCTGGTGGAGGCGGCTCATATCGAGGTATCTTCGCAAGCCCCACTTGGTGCCCGCGACGTGCCGCAGCCGGGCGGCCACGAGCATCAGGGCGCTCCTGCCGTCGGGAAAAGCTCCCACCACGCGGGTGCGGCGGCGCACCTCGCGAATGATGCGCTCGAGCGGATTGTTCGTGCGCAGGTTGCGCCAATGCTCTCGAGGAAAGTCCATGTAGGGAAAAGTCTCCCCGACACCGGCCTCGACCAGCTCGGCGGCCTTGGCGAGCTTCATGGCTCGGAGCTTGTCCACCACGGCGGTCGCCTTCTGTCGGGCGGCGGGCTTATCCTCGCTGGCGTGGATTGCTTTGAGCATGGCGCTCACTTCGGCGACTTTCCCGTTGGGAACGGCCGTCCACACATTGCGATAGAAGTGTACCACGCAGCGCTGCCAAGCCGCCTCGGGGAAAAACTCTCCAAGCGCTTCGATCAAGCCCAGGCACTTGTCGCTGACGATCAGCTTCACCCCCTTCAGGCTCCGGTCTTTGAGAAAACGCAGAAACCGCTGCCAGCTGGCTTTGTCTTCCTTGCTGCCCTCGGCCACGCCGAGAATCTCGCGATAGCCGTCCTGGTTCACGCCGATGGCCACCAAAACGCTCACATTGCGGACCTCTCCGCCCCAGGAGCGCTTCAGCCACAATCCGTCCAGATACACGTAGGGATGCTCCCCCTCGATCGGATCGGTGCGCCAGGCCTCGATTTGCTCGTAGATCTTCTGGTTCAGCGCGCTGACGGTCGAAGGGCTCACTCTGGTGCCCCACAGCGCCTCGGTGATGTCTTCGACGCGGCGCACGCTCACCCCGGCCAGATACATCTCCATCAGCGCCTCCTCGACGCTGCTCTCGCGCCGCCGGTAGCGCTCGATGATCTGGGTCTCGAAGGGCAGGCTGCGGAGTTTGGGCACCTTCAGGGTGACCTCGCCGGCCTTCGTATGGAGTTTGCGCTGATAGTGCCCGGCACGGGTATCCTGGCGGTCCGGATGACGCTCGTAGCGTCCGGCCCCGCAGAGCTGGTCGGCTTCGGCATCGAGCAGCTTGTTGAGCGTCTCCTCCACGCTCGCACAGATCTTCTGATCGAGATGCTCGCGCAGCTGCGCCTCATCCAGTCGGATCAATTTGCCGCTTCCCGCGGCCTTCGTCTCTTCGCTTTCCTTCATGCGGTTGGGTCCTTTTTTGGACCTTCCTGCGCACCCGCCAAACAAAAGTGCGAAAAATAGCCTACGTCATCGGAGGGAGGTGAGCGGTTGCGATATTGGATCGGCGAATATATGGCAAATATCTTAGCCATGGAGAACTGTCCAATATACCGGAGACC
>DATIPL010000028.1:0-6962 GCA_035471965.1 Gammaproteobacteria bacterium | reverse complement strand
GTTCACGGTAACGAAGCGTCGTTCCAGGTCTAGGGTGATTACCCCCGTCGACAGGCGCGAGAGCACTGCCTCCAGGTAGGCCCGCTGCTCCTCCAGCTGGATCTGGCTGTGACGGGTCTCGTCGCGGGCGTCTCTCAGCCTTCGCGTCATCTGGTTGAAGGACTCAACCAGAAAGCCCACCTCGTTTTTTCCCGAGCGCGGCAGCTGGGTCTCGAAATCGCCCTCGGCTACCGCGCGGGTGCCGTGGACCAGATCTCTCAACGGAGCAACCATCCGCCGGGCGGAAAAAAACGCCGCCCACACCGCCGCCAGCAGGCTCAACAAAAGTACCAGCGACAGCGTCAGAGTGAAGCTGATTTTGAGGGGATTGCGCAGGTAGGCGAGCTCCCGGTACTTGGCGTAGGTGGATTGAACGCTGTCCGCCAAAGCGCTCATGCGTTCCGTCACCGGAAACAGTGCCTGCAGAATGCGCGGCTCCCGGGTCGGAACGTCTTCGGGCAGGGTGACTACGACGCGAACGTGCAGGCCGGTATCGCCGATGGGGTCAAGACCGATGTAGTTCCCCGACTGCCTGAGCTGCACCATGATGGAATCGCTCGGGCTTGCCGGCACGATTGCCGTGGGGTCGATATTGCTCGAGGCGATGATGCGCCCCTTGGGTCCGATTACGCTGAGTTCGGCGGCACCGCTCAAGCGCCGCGCGTCCTCCAGCGCGCTCGGCAGCCGCTGCGCGTCGACAGCGGAAATATCCGTTGCCAGCAGCTGGGACTGCTTGAGCAGCTCGCGCATGCGAGATTCCAGCGCCGTGCGACTCAACTCCAGGGCATCGTCCAGGGCGCGCTCGACGCGTACGTCAAACCAGCTGTCGATGCCGCGGTGGAGGAACTGAAGCGAGAAGTAATAGACCACCAGCACCGGCGTCACCGAGAGAATCACGAACATGGCCACCATGCGCACCGTCAGGCCCGCTCCAGCGCGCCGGGCGCGAACCTGACCGATGAGGTGGATCAGGTTCCATCCCACCAGCCCTCCGAGGGTCACGAGTCCCAGGGCATTGATGAGCAGAAGCAGCGAATAAAGCTCGCCGAAGCGGGTCGAGTTCTCGGTCGCGTCGCTCATGAGCTTGAGCGACACGAGCAGCAGCGCCACCAGCGCCAGAATGGGTCCGATCCCTGATGTGATTTTCTTCATCGCACCAGCGGCAGCTCGTACCAGTCGCTCGCCAGCCGCCACGCCTGACTGACGTAAGCGAGCGGTCGAAGCGGGGAAGGCAGCGACTCGATGTCCAGGCGCGCGCGAACCCGCGCGGTGTACTCGTTCTCTGCATCGAGACCGGCAGCCTCGAACAGCGGCAAACGCTCGATGTTCCCAAGCGCAGCGGCCATTTCCTCGACGCTTCTATAGGTATGCGTCTCACCGGTGTCCAGCTTTTTCATCAAGTACTTTTTGCTCAGCGCGTGAACGCCAACATTGATGCGGGACTGACGGCTGAAAATCTTCCTGTCCCAGAGCATTCTTTGCCGGAACACCTCCACGTCGATCAGCACGGTCAGGGTGACGCCGTTGTCCATCGCCTCGATGGCCTCGGCGCTGAAATCGAAAACAATCTTTGCGTCGAGAAAATAAACGCCGCTTTCCAGGCGGACGTCGGCACTTCTGACGCGAAATCCCGGTTCCGACGACACGGGGGCGCAAACCGCCGGATCGGATGCCATTAGCGCAAGGGAGCATGCAAACAGCCACTGGCGGGAACGGGCCGGCGAGGAGCGGAGATCAGCGTTTGGCGAGCAGTGCATAGTAGAAGCCGTCCATTCCGTAGTCGCCCGGCAGTATTTGACGCCCAGGCCCCGCGGCTTGGCCCCATTCGGACTCGATTGGGGATGGCGCCGAGTCGCTACGGGATTCGACGAACTCCAACACCTGCTGCTGGTTTTCCTGCGGCAGAATCGAACAAGTAGCGTACAACACCAACCCACCTTGGGCCAGCAAGGGCCAGAGCGCCTCGAGCAGCCTGCGCTGGGTTTTCGCCAGGGTGCCGACGTCGCTTCCGCGGCGGAGATACTTGATGTCCGGGTGTCGCCGAATTACGCCGCTGGCGGTGCAGGGGGCGTCGAGCAGTATGCGATCGAAAGGAATCCCGTCCCACCAGCCCCGGGGAGACGCGGCGTCGCCTTGAATTACACTGCAACAGAGCCCGAGCCGGTTGAGGGTGCTTTTCAGCAGCGGCACACGCCGGGGGTCTTTTTCCAGCGCCACCAGGGTGGCCAGGGCGGACTCCGATTCCAGCAGCTGAGCCGTCTTGCCGCCCGGGGCGGCGCAGGCATCCAGAACTCGCTGGCCCGGTTTCAGTTTCAACAGCGGAGCGGCGAGCTGGGCGGCGGCGTCCTGTACCGACACGACCCCGTCAGCAAAACCCGGAAGGTCGCTCACCTCCCGCGGGCATTGAAGGGTCAGTCCGTGGCTGGTAAAGGGTGCGGGCTCGGCCGCGATCGCTGCGGCTTCGAGCCGCTCCAGGTACGCCTCCCGGCTCGAGACCCGGGCGTTGACGCGCAGCGTCATCGGCGCCTGGGCATTGTCCGCCTCCAGAATGCGTTGCCAGTCGTCGGGCCAGGCGCGACGAATGGCTTCGATGAGCCAGGCGGGATGCGCGTATGCCGCGGACTCGCTCTTGGTCGCCGCTTCGAGAATGCCGGCACCCTCGCGCTGAAATCGCCTCAGTACCGCATTGATCAGGCCTTCCGACCAGGGCTTGCCAATCTCGCGGCTCAGGGCGACGCTCTGCGAAACCGCGGCGTGGGCGGGAACGCGAGTGTACAGGAGCTGGTAAAGCCCGAGCAGCAATATCCCGCGCACGTCGGCGTCTTTGCGTTTGAGCGGCCGTTTCATCAGCTGCCGAAGAATCCCGTCGAGCCGCGGCAGCCAGCGGAACACGCCGAATGCCAGCTCCCGGGCGAAGGCGCGCTCGCGGGGATCGTCGAACCCCTCCGCCGCCGCGTCGAAGGCACCGGAGAGGGAACGGCCGTCGCGCAACACCGCGGTCACGGCGCCAAGGGCGATGATCCGGCCGCCGCGCTTCAACTCAGGAGCGGCCGAGCACCGCGCCGGCGGGAATCGGCCGGGCGTTGAGGAAATCCGTCGCGCTCATCACCCGGGACCCGGGCACCTGGATCTCGGTCAGCAGCAGGGCACCGCTTCCGGCGGAAACGGTGATTCCTTCGGCCCCGGCCTTGAGCACGGTGCCGGGGACGTCGGGATCGCTCCAATCGGGGCACGATCGCGCCTGCCACACCCGCAGCCGGCGCGCTTCGAGGTTGCCGCCATCCGGCAGATAGGTGTAGGCGACCGGCCACGGATTGAAAGCGCGCACCCGTCTTTCCAGATCGACGGCGCCGAGGGACCAGTCGAGTTCCGCCTCTTGCTTTTCCACGCGTCTTGCAAGGGTCGCCCGGGCATCGTCCTGGGGTGCGGCTTCCAGTGGCCCGTAGCTGAGCTCGTCCAGGGTTTCCAGAAGGGTGGTCGCGCCGAGCCGGGCGAGGCGCTCGCTGAGTCCGCCGGCCGTCTCCTGCGCCTCGATCTTGAGTCTCGCGCTCGCCAGCACGCCGCCCGTATCGAGGCCTTCGTCCATCTGCATGATGGATATTCCGGTCTCTTCATCCCCCGCCAGAATTGCGCGCTGAATCGGCGCCGCCCCGCGCCATCTGGGCAGCAGGGAGGCGTGAACGTTGATGCAGCCGTAGCTTGGAACGGAAAGGATGCTGGGCGGAAGCAGCAGGCCGTAAGCCGCCACCACCATGAGGTCCGGCGAGATCGCGGCCAGCGCGTCGGCGCACTCCTTTGCTCGCAGACTCGAGGGCTGAAGCACCGGCAGGTGATGGCGCGCTGCGAGGGCCTTGACCGGACTGGCCCTGAGTTTGCGCCCGCGGCCGGCGGGGCGATCCGGCTGCGTGTAAACGCACGCCACCCGGTGCCCCGAGTCCAGCAGCGCGGCGAGGATGGTGGCGGCGAATTCCGGCGTCCCGGCGAAAACGAGGCGCATGGGGAGAGTGTAAGCGGCTTGACGCTTGGACTGCCTGGATTCGGGCGCAAGACCTGGCTACAGCGTCGCCTGCTTGTTGAGCTTTCTGGCCTTCTTGCGAATGCGTTGCCGTTTCAGCTGAGAAAGGTAATCGACGAACAGTTTACCTTCCAAGTGGTCCATTTCGTGCTGAATACAAACTGCGAGCAGATCGTTCGCCTCCATTTCGAACACGTCCCCGTCGCGGCTCAGAGCCTTGATCCGGATCCACTCGGATCGAGGCACGACCTCGTAAACCCCGGGAACCGAGAGGCAACCCTCTTCCATCTCCACCGTGCCCCGTTGCGCGAGAATCTCCGGATTCACCAGGCAGAGGGGATCGTTGCGCTCCTCGGAAATGTCGATGGTGATGACCTGAAGCGGCTGGTTGACCTGAACTGCGGCCAGGCCGATGCCGGGCGCGGCGTACATGGTCTCGAGCATGTCGTCGATGAGCGTGCGCACGTTGTCGTCGACGCGCTCGACTGCCCTGGCCCGGTTGTAAAGGCGCGGGTCGGGGTAATGGAGTATGTCCAGCAAAGCCATGATTTAACGCTGTTTTTGCATGCCGGCAGTGTAAGACCAAATAACTATACTTGATTGGGGCAAACGGCCGCTATGTCAACCTTGGCGGCCGCATGAATCGCAGGACCTATTCTCGCTTTTGTTTGAATATTCAGAATTGTATGACCTATATTTAGACCAATATCAGAGGTCGCCGCGACGGCTCCGGCGGGGAAACGGAGCCATTCGAATCAGGCAGCCAAGAGGGCTCGGGACTCCAGAATGGTGATGAAAAGACTAGCTTCACTCGCGCTTGCCGTTTTGCTTTTTCCGCTGATGGCGGCGGCCGAGACCATCGAGCTGAAGCCGGACCATCCGGATCGCTACGTGGTTCAGAAAGGCGACACCCTCTGGGACATCGCTTCCCAGTTTCTCAAGGAGCCTTGGCTCTGGATCGACATTTGGGAGGTCAATCCGCAGATCGAGAACCCGCATCTGATCTTTCCGGGAGACGAAGTGATGCTGCGTTTCGTCGAGGGGCAGCCCGTGGTAACGGTGCGCAGGCGTTTACCCGGTGGCACGGCGAAGCTTTCTCCCAGAATTCGGGTGTCCGAGATCGACGAGGCCATTCCGACCATACCCATCGACATCATCGAACAGTTTTTGAAAAGGCCGCGCGTGGTCTCGGAGAAGGAAATCGATCAGGCGCCCTACGTCGTGTCGGTAGGCAGGGAGGCGCTCATCGGCAAGCCGGGCAAGAAAATCTACGCCCGCGGCATCAACGGCGAGGCGGTTCCGCGCTACACCATTTATCGCAAGGGTGAAGAATACGTGGATCCCGATCGCGATAATGAGGTGCTTGGCTTCGAAGCCATCCACATTGCCGACGCCGTGCTCCAGGACGAGGGTGACCCGGCGACCCTGCTGGTCACCAGCGCCCAGCGGGAACTGCTCCGCGGCGATCGCCTGCTCCCCATCGTCGAAGAAGAGATCCACACGAGTTTCATGCCGCGTGCGCCGGAAGAGAAAACCAGCGGGCGGATCATTTCGGTGGTAGAAGGCGTTTCACAGATCGGCCAATACCAGGTGGTGGTGCTCAACCTGGGTCGCGAAAACGGCATAGAGACCGGTCACGTCATGGCGGTATACCAGCGTGGCGAGACCATTGAGGACCCGTTCGCCAATCAGGAACTGGTCACCCTGCCGGACGAGCGGGCCGGCATCGTCATGGTTTTTCGTTCCTTCGATCGCCTGAGCTATGCCCTGGTTATGGAGGCCACGCGGGCGATTCACGTGCTGGACCTGGTGCGAAATCCCTGACCCGCGTCCGCCGCGACGCAGGCACGCGCTTCAGCCTCCAGTCGCCGCCGAAGCGTCCTTCGCGGGGGTCGCTGGTTTTCGGACCCCGGTCCGAGCCTGACCGCGGGGCGCCTCCTGCTTTCTATCCACTTCCATCCGGGTTAAGGTGGCCGTGGCGCAAGGTCTGACCCTTGCCCGGCTTCGCCTTCACAGGGAACCGTGAGGAGGTGCCAGGGATGGACGAACTCAGCTGCTGGCTGGCGCTTGCCCGCGCGCCCGCATCCAACCGTATCAAGCTTCAGCTGCTCGAGCGCTGCCCTTCGGTATCGGCGCTGTTTGAATCCGATCACCGGGCTCTGGAGGGGATAGAGCTTCCGCCGGCGCTCAGGCGCTATTTACGATTCCCGGACCGCACCGCGGTGATCCAGGACCGCGACTGGCTCGAGTCAACAGGCTGCAGCCTTCTTTATCCTCGCCACCCGGATTACCCGCCGATGCTGGCCGCAATAGACGATGCGCCGGCGGTGCTCTACGTGCGCGGCGAGGTGGCCGCGCTGTCGATGCCCCTGGTGGCGGTGGTGGGGAGCCGCAATCCCACGCCCGCGGGGCGCGATCACGCAGCTGACTTCGCACGTGCGCTGGCGGAACTCGAACTCGGCGTATCCAGCGGCCTTGCCGTCGGGATCGACGCAGCAGCGCACGCGGCGGCGCTGGCCGCCGGCGGGGTTACCGTGGCGGTTACGGGCAATGGCCTGGACAAGGTCTACCCAGCGGCGAACGCAAGGCTCGCCGACGCCGTATGCGTCCATGGCGCGCTGGTTTCGGAGTTTCCACCGGGCACTCCCCCGCGGGCGGAACATTTCCCTCGGCGCAATCGTCTCATCAGCGGACTGAGCCTTGGCGTGCTCGTAATCGAGGCCACGTTGAGAAGCGGCTCGCTGATTACGGCCAGGCTCGCGGGGGATCAGGGACGGGAGGTTTTTGCGCTTCCGGGTTCCATTGACAATCCGCTCTCCAAGGGATGCCATCGTCTGCTACGCGAGGGAGCGACACTGGTGGAGTCCGTTGCCGATGTCGTTTCCGAAATCGCGCCGATGCTCGTTCC
>DATIPL010000027.1:0-2154 GCA_035471965.1 Gammaproteobacteria bacterium | reverse complement strand
GGCACGCTCACCGTCAGCACCCGCTCGTCCTCACGCTGGCGAAGCACCTCACCGGCTTCGGCGAGCTTCTCAAACCCTTCCTGGAGCAGGGGCAACACGGACCGTCCCGCTTCGGTCAATCTGAGTGCACGAGTCAGCCGCCGAAACAGCGGCGTCCCAGCAAAGTCTTCCAGGGTCTTGACCTGCTGGCTCACCGCGGCGGGGGTCACGTGCAGCTCGTCGGCGGCCTTGGTGAAGCTCAGGTGGCGGGCGGCGACCTCGAACGCACGCAGGGCATTCAGAGGCGGCAGCGGGCGGCTCACCGCCTGCTCCTATAACTAAGAATATCTAATCTGTACATGTGGAAATTCTCGCTTGTGATTCGGGCTTGAAAGTCCAGAATAAGCCTCAATCCAGCAATTCAGATGTGGATGATACCTAAAGATTACTTGAACACTCTTTGAAATAGCTGTCAATGTATGGAGGTCACAATGAAAGACGTCGTTCTGGAAATTTCAGGGCTCGGAAACGCCGACTTCCGCCACCGGCGGCAGATCCTCGACGCTCGGCTCCACGAGAAGCAGATGCGCGTCATCGAAAGGCGGGCGCGCAAGGCGCGGGTCGAGGCCTACCGCCAGGTGTTCGGCGGGCTGAGCCGCGGCATTCGGCGTTTGAGCCGCAGCCTCGGGTCGCTGGCTGACCGTTACTCCCGATGGCGGCAGGAGCAGATCGCCATGCGTGAGATCGAAGCCCTAGACGATCGGCTGTTGCGGGACATCGGTATCCAGCGTTCGGACATCCGAACGGTGGTACAGGGCCTCGCCGCGCGCGGAGACCGGCGGAGATCGGTCCGCGACTTCGATTCCGCCAAGCGGAATGCCGAGCGGCGGGAAGCCGGGCAGGCGTTGAGGAAGGCGGCATAGCGCCTTGCGAAGGGAAAGGAAGGTGGTTGAGGAAAGGGGACGCACTGATTTATCGCGACTGGTAGCCCTTAAATAAAGCGCGTCCCCTTTTCACCCGCGAAAACGACTGCATCGGTGCTCGTTTGCGGTGGAGGCTCGAGTTCCTTCAAAGGGATTCGCAGTCGGAGCAGCGCCGGCATGACCGATTTCATCGCTGCGAACCTCACCGACGAATGCTCGATGGGGCGAGAAGGAGCTGCTGGAACGTCCGCGCCGGAAAGTCCGAATTCGCCGCTCGGTCGGTAATCGGGGCGCCGAGCATGACGGAAGATTCATGGGAAACGCGGCGCCCCGTTGGCCCAGACGGCCAGCGGCAGGCGCCGCTCCCGTTGTCGTTGCCGACAAGCATACGCCCGGCTGGACGTAGCGGGGACGCGGCGCTTCCGCAGCCGGGGCGAGGACGCCCGACCGTCGTCGCTCAGGCGGATTTTCTGTGCTCGAACCAGTCCTTGGTGCCGCCCTCGTAGTCGTAGACGCGGGAAAAGCCCGCTTTCTCGAGCTTTTTCGCGGCTTTCGGCGAGGCGTCACAGTCGAAGCTCGCACAATACACGACGATTTTCCGGTCTTTGTGCCCGGAGATGCGCTCCACCTGATCGATGAAGTCGTCGCGGTCGTGTGGAACGTTGACGGACGTGCGGATATGCTGCTGATTGAAATGATCTCTCGGCAGAACGTTGATCAGCACGAAATCGTCGTGTTCCTGTTCATTCATCCTTTTCAGGTCTTCTTTGCTCAAAGTCTTCATTCTTCCTCCTTGATATCTTCGGTCTCGGGTTCGTGACGGCTCGACGTGTCAAGCCGCTTCGGTCACGGCAGACGCCGTTTTGCCGGCAAGCTCCTTCTGCCCGCCGCGGCTGACGTCGCCCAGAGAAACGATGCCGCACATGCGCTTGTTTTCCTTGTCGTCCAGCACGACCAGGCGATACACCTGGTTCTGCTGCATGCTGCGGCTGGCGGAGTCGATGTCGTCGTCCTTGAAACAGTAGAGAACCTTGTCGCTCTTCACTTCCTCGACTGTCGCGGCATCGGGATCCAGACCTTTGGCCACGCCTCTCACTACGATATCCCTGTCGGTGACCACGCCCTGGAGCTTTTCCCCGTCGGCGTGCCCTATCGGCAGAAAGCCACAATCGAGCTTTTTCATCTCTTCGGCAGCCTGCCTGAGGGTGGAGCCGGCAGGAATGTACCGGGCATCCCGTGTCATTAAATCTTT
>DATIPL010000026.1:0-1732 GCA_035471965.1 Gammaproteobacteria bacterium | reverse complement strand
TCAAGACCGACTCCGGTCCAAACGGACCGCCCGAAGGCAAGCCCGCTATTCTTCGCGGTGGGATGATGAGCGACCGCGCATTCGTTATCTTCGCGGGTCCGGAGGAGATCAGCGCCTTCATCGACTCCCGGTGTTGAAGGGAACCTGTGACACTCTGGGCGGACAAATGCCAGAGCGGCGGCGGAAAAATGGAGCAAAACCAATGAGTAAATGGCTGTTGAATGGACCTCTGGCGGCAATTGTCACGCTCGGGAGTCTGACCCTGGCAGGCTGCGCCGCGCGCGCGGACGGAGCGCTCAGCGCCGCCGAATACGAAGCGCTCAAGGCGCAGATCAAGCAGGAGATCCTGACCGAGCTCAGGCAAGAGGGCGCGCTGGACGAGGCCGTGGACGCCGGGATCTCGCGCTTCGTGGAGCGGCAGCGCCAGGCCCGGGCGGAGGCCGAGGCGCGCGAACAGCAGGATGCGGCGGCCCTGGCGAAGGACGTGCGAAAAGTCTCCGCGGAGCGGGACCACATTTACGGCAATCCGGACGCGGTCGTATCGCTGATCGAGTATTCGGACTTCGAGTGTCCTTTCTGCAAGCGTTTCCACGTTACGGCGAAAGAGATCGTGGACGCCTATGACGGCAAGGTGAACTGGGTCTACCGTCACTTTCCCCTGGCGTTTCACAATCCCGGCGCGCAGATGCAGGCGGAGGCTTCCGAGTGTGCCGCCGCGCTGGGCGGCAACGATTCGTTCTGGAAGTACAGCGATACGATCTACGAGCGCACAACCTCGAACGGCGAAGGCTTTCCGGTGGACGGCCTCGTCCCGCTGGCTGAGGAAATCGGGCTCGACGGCGACGCCTTTCGCGAGTGTCTCGAAGAGCGGCGGTACGCGGAACGCGTGGAAGAGGACTTCGAAGAAGGCGTGCGCATCGGCATCCGCGGCACGCCGGGCAACATTCTGTTGAACAACGAGTCGGGATCGGTCATTCCGCGCTCGGGTGCGGCGCCGTTCGACACCTGGAAGCCGCTGATCGACAGTCTGCTGGAGGATGATGCAGCTTCATGAGGCCGTTCACTGTAAGCGGCGAGAGCGCAAGGCCGCTCGGGCGCTTTCGATGAGGGTGCCTTCGTGGAGCGTGGTGCTGCCGCTGCTCGCGGCCGCCGCCGCCATGGCCGGGATATACGCCTATCATCGCCTGGCGCAGACACCGGACGAGTCCGTCGTCTCGGCGAGCTCGGTCACACCGGCGAGCTCTGCAACGTCCGGCGCGGGCTTCAGCTTCAACGCCTACGAGACGCCGCGGGAGCTTCCGGAGGTGTCGTTCACCGACGAGAACGGTGATCCCGTGTCGCTGTCGGATTTCAAGGGCAAGGCGGTGCTGCTGAACCTCTGGGCCACCTGGTGCGTGCCCTGCCGGGAAGAGATGCCGACGCTGGATCGACTGGAAGCACGTTTTTCGGGCAAGAATTTTCAGGTGGTGGCGCTGTCGCTGGATCAGGAGGGACCGGCGTTGGTGAGAGAATTCTATGACACGCTGGGTCTCGAACACCTCCGTATCTACGTGGACGACCGCCTGCGTGCCCCTGCGCTGCTCAGCGTCCTCGGAGTTCCGGCGACGCTGCTGATTGATCGCGACGGCCGCGAGGTCGGACGCAAGCTGGGCCCGGCGGAGTGGGACAGCCCGGAAGTGATCGCCGAGATCCGCCGCCATGTGAAGGGTTTCGGCGACTGATGCCCTTGATT
>DATIPL010000025.1:0-2291 GCA_035471965.1 Gammaproteobacteria bacterium | reverse complement strand
GGGCGAGATAATATCCTTTTTCTTCTGCGCGCCTGTACCAGACGTAGGCCTCCGGGTAGTTGGAATCGTACACCTCCAGCAAGCGACCGTATTCGTATTGGCCGGAGGCGCTCCCTTGAGTGGCGGCAACGCATAACCAGTGACCGTACCCCTGGAATAGGTCCACGTTGGATGTGGGAGATTGAACATATTACGCGACCTCGCGGGCGAATACGGCCGGTGGCTTCTTGCCCAGCGAACGGTGCGGTCTGACTTCGTTGTAGTGATTGCGCCAATGCTCGATGGTATGGCGTGCGTCCTGGAGGCTGGCGAACCAGTTGAGGTTAAGGCAGTACTCCCTGAACTTGCCGTTGAAGCTCTCGATGAAGGCGTTCTGGGTTGGCTTCCCCGGCTGAATGAAGTGCAGCTTGGCGCCGGTACGCCGGGACCAGAAGAACAAGGCTTTGGAGGTGAACTCAGGCCCGTTGTCGCAGACCAGCATCCGCGGAAGCTTGCGCGACTCCGAGAATCTGTCGAGTTCGTTGGCCAGGCGCTGACCGGATATCGAGAAGTCAACGACCTGCAGGACGCACTCGCGGGTGAAGTCGTCAACGATGTTGAGCACCCGGAAGCGACGCCCGTTGGCAAGCTGGTCGGACATGAAGTCGACGGACCAGCGTTGGTTGGCGGCATTGGGGACCGGCATCGGCACCCGCGGCCGGGTGAGCTTCTTGCGCCGCTTGGTCCGCACCTGGAGTCCTTCCTCACGATAGAGCCGATAGGTCCGTTTAGGATTGATGACATGCCCTTCGGCACGCAGCATGTCGTGCAGCGTCGGATAGCCGTAACGCGGGTACTGCTCAGCCAACGCCTTGAGGCGCGCCCGCAGCGCCGAATCGTCTCGGCCAACCAGGTGGTAACGAGCCGCCGAACGACAAAATCCCGCCAACCGGCAGGCGCGGCGCTCACTGGTGATGCGGCTTGCCACGAGATGCTCCACCGCCCGCCGCCGCTCAACGGGCGTCACCACTTTCCCCGGACAATCTCCTTTAGTCCGGCGTTGTCGAGCATCGCCTCGGCCAGTAATCGCTTGAGCTTGGCATTCTCCGCTTCGAGTTCGCGCAGGCGCTTGGCCTCCGACACCGCCATGCCGCCGAACTTCGACTTCCAGCGATAGATGGTGTTCTCCACGACACCGTGGCGGCGCGACAGCTCGGGCACCGACGCGCCGGCCTCGTGCTCTTTCAGCACCGCAATGATCTGCTCTTCTGTGAATCGCTTGCGCTTCATCGGGGGACCTCCTCACGGTAAAAATACCGGGAAATCCCACATCGCGCATGGACCGAATCACGGGGGTACGGTCAAGGGGTCGGAGCCCTTAAACTAAGTCTAAGAATACAACATGGTTTGCTTTAGATTGAGTTTAAGGGCTACGACCTCTTTTCCCTAGCGTTCATGGCTTTACCGAACACAAGCGAACCGGCCTGTATCTTCAGTCCCGGCTCCGAGGCCGAGACGGTTGGTCCTACGCCGGACTATCCCGAAACGACCGTTGATTTCAGGAGGCTTTGCCAATGCCTGAGCCACGATCCTACTCGAACGGAGAAAACCGTCTGTACGCCACCGCACGTGGCAAGGAGGGTCGCATTGAACCTGCCCTGGTTCCATTGCGATCCTCTCACTTCGGCGGTGCCACCGAGCCGGTGTAGAAGACGTCGCACTCTCCGCCGGGAAAGAGATCCCTTCCCTTCTTGAGCAGCGTGAGCGCCGGCCCGGTGAGGGACTCGAGGAGACTCGGCTGCTCCACCACCGGTTTCTGGAAGGCGCCACGTATTGTTTGCTTTACCTTGGCGCAGCCCTGAGCGTCGATCAGCGCCACGGTCACGTCATCGAACCGCTCGTTGACGAAATCGAGTCGTCCCTGGAGGGCGATCCGGTTCTCCTTAGTCGCCATGGCCACGTCCTGCGCTTGGGCCACGCCGCGCTCGACCTTCCAGCCGGAGACGAGCGTCCGGATCTCGCTGCTGCCCCCCGATCCTTGAAAGATGCTCGCAAAGTTGTACCCCTTGGTGAGCACTAAGCCGAAAGGCCCGGCAAAGAAGAAGGCGCCCATGTCCACGAGGTTGAAGTTCTGGCTGGACTCGAACCGGGAAAGCGTCTGGTCAATGTCGTAGCCGTCGAGCGTGAGCTTCTCGCCCCGCAGCGAGATCTGCCCCTCCAAGGTCCTTGTTATCTCGTTCACGGTCTTTCCCTGCATCGACAGGTTCGCGGAAAAATCCATTGACCCTTCTGCGACCTTCTGCGGCGACAGG
>DATIPL010000024.1:0-5408 GCA_035471965.1 Gammaproteobacteria bacterium | reverse complement strand
GTATTCCCCTCGAAACCCGAGTGGGACTACCGCATCATCCGCGCACATGCGGATCTGGCCCAGTCCCATCAGGCGGGCGCCATCCTGACGGTCCCTCTTCACTCGGGCGAGCGTGTGCTGGGAGCGCTGACCTTCGAGCGGCCCCAGGGAGAGGAATTCGACGAGCCCACTATCGAACTCTGTGACTGCGTCGCCAGCGTAATCGGACCGATCCTTGAAGAGAAACGGCGCAACGACCGCAACATCCTGCTCAAGCTGGCGGAATCGTTCTGGATACAGCTCAGGCGTCTGCTCGGACCCCGTTACTTCGGGCGCAAGCTTGCCACCGTCGTCGCCATCGCCGTGGTGGCGTTCTTCATGGTGGCCAAAGGCGATTACCGGGTGACCTCTCCGGCAATTCTGGAAGGCGAAATCCAGCGTACCCTGGTGGCGCCCTTCGAGGGTTATCTGGCTTCTCAGCACGCCCGGGCGGGAGAGATCGTGCGCGAAGGCGACCTGCTCGCAACCCTGGACGACAAGGACCTTGCGCTCGAGCGGCTGCGCTGGAGCACTCAGCGGCGTCAGCATCTGAGCGAGTACGACCGCGCGCTTGCCGATCGGGAGCGCGCCGAGGCCAATATCATCCGCGCCCAGATCGAGCAGGCCCAGGCTCAGGTCGCCCTGCTGGATGAGCAGCTCGCGCGCACCCGCATCACTGCGCCTTTCGACGGTATCGTAGTGGAAGGCGACCTCACCCAGGAAGTGGGCGCGGCGCTCAAGCGCGGCCAGGAGCTGTTCAAGATCGCGCCGCTCGATGCCTACCGTGTCATTCTCGAGGTCGACGAAGGCGACATCGACACGATTGCTGTCGGCCAGACAGGGACGCTGGCGGTGGCCTCCATGCCGGACACGCCGCTCGATTACACCGTGGAACGGGTCACGCCCATCAGCGAGCAGCAGGAAGGACGCAACTTCTTCCGCGTCGAAGCGACGCTGCATCAGGCCAACGATCGCCTGCGCCCGGGCATGAAGGGCATCGCCAAAACGCAGGTCGAAGAACGCCTGCTGATATTCATCTGGACCGAGAAGCTCCTCGACTGGGTGCGCCTGCAGCTTTGGAAGTGGTTGCCTTAGGAATAAATTAATTCTTGGATAAGTCGATCTACAGCGCGTCCTGGTACCGGGTGGCGGATATGAAGCCCCGGCTTCGCAGCCACGCGCGCATTCATCGCCACCATTTCCGCGGACAGCTCTGGTACGTGCTGCACGACCATACTTCGGGGCGCTTCGTGCGCTTTTCGCCCGCCGCCTATATGGTCATCAGCCTCATGGACGGCAAGCGCAGCGTGCAGGAGATCTGGGACATCGCCTGCGTGAGACTCGGCGACGACGTGATCACTCAGGACGAAACCATCCGCCTGTTGGCGCAGCTTCATCAAAGCGACGTGCTCCACGGCGACGTGCCGCCGGACCTCACCGAAATGAGCGAACGCGCGGGAAAACAGCGGCGGCGCAAGCTCGCCATGAGCGTCTTGAATCCCATGGCGTTGCGCATTCCTCTGATCGATCCCGATGAGTTTCTGAATGCCACCATGCCGCTGGCGAGATTGCTTCTGTCGTGGTTCGGCGCGCTGTTGTTCGTTGCGGTGGTCGGCTATGCGCTCGTCCTCGCCGGCGTGCACTGGCCGGAACTCACCGGAAACATCACCGACCGGGTACTCGCGGCGGAAAATATCCTCCTGCTGCTGATCACTTATCCTATTGTCAAGGCGCTGCACGAACTGGGGCACGGCTACGCGGTCAAGAAATGGGGCGGCGAGGTGCACGAGATCGGGATCATGTTCCTGGTCTTCATGCCGGTGCCCTACGTGGACGCATCAGCCGCCTCCGGCTACCACGAAAAGTGGCACCGGGCGCTGGTGGGCGCCATGGGAATCATCGTGGAATTGTTCCTCGCGGCGATCGCTCTGTTCGTCTGGCTCGACGTGGAAGAGGGAATGGTGCGCGCGTTCGCCTTCAACGTGATGCTGATCGGCGGCGTGTCAACGCTCTTTTTCAACGGCAATCCGCTGCTGCGCTTCGATGGCTACTACGTGCTGTCGGACCTGCTGGAAATACCCAATCTCGGATCCCGGTCGAACCGCTACATCGGTTACCTGATCCAGCGCTACCTGTTCGGGGTCGAAGACGTGCAATCTCCGGCCAGCGCGCGGGGGGAGCCGTTCTGGCTGTTCACCTACGCGATTGCGTCGTTCTGCTACCGCATCTTCATCGTCACCGTCATCGCGCTGTTCGTCGCCACGCGATTTTTCGTCATCGGCGTCATCCTGGCGATCTGGGCGGCCATTCTGATGCTGGCGGTTCCGCTCGCCAAGCAGATCTGGTTTCTGCTCACCAGCCCCGTGCTTCGGCGCCGGCGCGGGCGTGCCTTCGCCGTTTGCGCCGGAGCAATCGCGGTAATTGCCGCCGCGGTCTCCCTGGTTCCCGTGCCGTATCGTACCGTGACCGAGGGCGTGGTGTGGGCGCAGGAGGAGGCGGCGGTGCACGCCGGCGCCGAGGGTATGGTCTCCGAGCTGATGGCGTCGCCCAACAGCCTGGTCGAACCGGGAGAACCCCTCATTCAGATGCGCGATCCGCTGCTGGACGCGCGGGTCCGGGTGCTGGAAGCGCGGGTGGTCGAGTTCGAACGCCGTTACGCGGCCAAGGATCTGGCGGATCCGGCGGAGGCCAACATCATCCGCGAGCAGCTTCATCACGCGGAAGCCGATCTGGCGCTGGCGCGAAGGCGCCAGCAGGATCTGCTGGTGCGAAGCCCCGCCGCTGGACGATTCATTCTTCCGCAGGCGGCGGATCTCAGCGGAAGCTTCGTGCCCAAGGGCGAGACCCTCGCCTACGTGGCGCAGCTCGAGGATCCGGTGGTGCGCGTCATCGTGCCCGAGGACGCCGCCGATCTGGTCCGCCAGCGCACCCGGGCGGTGGCGCTCAGATTTGCAGACCACATGGATAAGGTGGTGCCCGCGGTAATCGAACGTGAGCTCCCGATGATCTCCGACACGCTGCCGAGCATGGCGCTGAGCACCGTCGGCGGCGGCGGCATCGCGGTCGACCCGACGGATCCCGAGAAACTCAAGGTGCTTGCAAAGCTTCTGCACCTCGAGCTCAAGCCCGCGCAACCGACCGCGGTGTTGACCATGGGCGGGCGGGTGTACGTGCGCTTCGACCACGGGAAAGAGCCGCTGGCCCGTCGCATCTACCGCAATATTCGCCAGCTGTTTCTCGAGCGCTTCCATGTCTGATCTGTCCGCCCGTACCTGGACGCTGCCGTCCCCCGTGCTCTACCCGGAGCGCAAACAACCCCGTCCGCGCTGGACCGACCGTCTTGAGACGGCGGTGACCGGCTGGCCGGTCGTGGCGCTGCCGCGACTTCGCCAGGCGCGGCTGAAACGCATCGTGAGGTCGATCAACCGGGACGGCGTGGCCTTCGCCGCCATGGATGATCCCGGTCTTAGAAACTCGGCAAGATCGTTGCGGCGTCAGCTTCGCCGCCACGGTCTTCGAGACAGCCTGGTATCGAAGTCATTCGCCCTGGTGCGCGAGGTCGCGGCCCGTCACATCGGTTTGCGTCACTTTGACGTGCAGCTGCAAGGCGGTTACGGCCTGCTCAAGGGCATGGTGGTCGAAATGGACACCGGCGAAGGCAAAACCTTGACCGCGACTCTGGCCGCCGGGACCGCGGCGCTCGCCGGGATCCCTGTTCACATCGTCACGGTGAATGATTACCTGGCCGCACGGGACGCGCAGACCATGGGGCCCCTCTACCGGGCGCTGGGGCTCAGGGTGGGTACCGTTGTTCACGGTATTTCGCCGCCCGAGCGCCGTGAGGCTTACGCCTGCGACGTCACTTACGCCAGCAACAAGGAAATTACCTTTGATTATCTGCGCGATCGCCTGGCCCTGGGCCCGCGCTCGCAGAACTTGAGGCTCAAGCTCGAGCGGCTGCAGGGACGCGGCGAGCGCCTCAATCGAGTGGTCATGCGCGGACTGCACTTCGCCATCGTCGATGAGGCGGACAGTGTGCTCATCGACGAGGCCCGCACGCCGCTCATCATTTCCGGCGAGACCGACGCCAGCGACGAGCGCCAGTGGGCCGAAGGATCGTTTCAACTGGCTGACGAGCTTACCCTGGACAACGATTACCGCATTCTCAGGGACGAGCGGCGCATCGAGCTGACCGACGCGGGGCGCCGGAAGCTCGCGCAGCTTGGTGAAGACCGGGGAGGTATCTGGCGAAGCCGTATTCGACGGGAGGAATCGGCGCGGCAGGCGCTCACCGCGCGGCACCTGTTTCTCGAGGGCGAGCATTATCTGCTCAGGGACGGCAAGGTTCAGATCGTCGACGAGTACACCGGCCGCATCATGGAGGACCGCTCCTGGAGCGAAGGATTGCACCAGCTGGTGGAGCTCAAGGAAGGCTGTGAAGTGACCGGACGGAAGGTGCCTCTGGCGCGCATCACCTATCAGCGCTTTTTCCGGCGTTACCGCCGCCTGGCGGGCATGACCGGCACCGCACGGGAAGGCGCCCGTGAGCTCTGGTCCGTATTCAATCTGGCGGTGGCACGCGTTCCCACCAACCGGCCTCTCAGGCGCCGGCGACTGCCGGCGCGGGTTTACCCGACTCTGGAAGACAAGTGGCAGGCGATCACCGACCGGGTGCGCGAGCTGAATCGAAACGGACGTCCCGTGCTCATCGGCACGCGCTCGGTGAAGGCCTCGGAGACCGTGAGCGAATGGCTTGGACTGGCCAATCTGGATCATGTGGTGCTGAGCGCAGCCCAGGATCAGGACGAGGCGGAAATCATCGCCCGCGCCGGCGAGGCAAGGCGGATTACAGTGGCGACCAACATGGCCGGGCGCGGCGTCGACATCCGCCTGGGTCCGGGTGTCACCGAGCTGGGCGGACTCCACGTCATTCTCACGGAACGCCACGATGCGGGACGCATCGATCGCCAGCTGGAAGGCCGCTGTGGGCGTCAGGGCGATCCCGGAACCACGGAATGCATACTCTCTCTCGAGGATCCCCTGCTCGACATTGTCGATGCGCCTGCGTTAACCCGGCTGGCCAGGGGACATGGCAGGGCGACATGGCCGGCCGCGATGCTGTTCAACAAAGCCCAGCGAAAGGCCGAACGCGTGCATTCGCGCGCGCGGCGGGAGCTGGTCAGGATGGACCAGAAGCTGGGCACGCTGCTGGCGTTCTCCGGCGGGATGGAGTAATGCACGCAGCCTTCTCGCGCGTCTTCCTGATCGTGATTGGCGCTGCCGCCGGCGCCTTCGCGCCCGCGTGGGGCCAAACGTCCGCCGGGGCGTCGACACCGCTCGACTGTGTCATCGAGCCCAGATCGACCATCGAGCTCGCCAGTCCCGAGGAG
>DATIPL010000023.1:0-3493 GCA_035471965.1 Gammaproteobacteria bacterium | reverse complement strand
ATGCCAGCTCGGCATCACCATGGCATCCTTGGGGCTTGGCTGGGTGGGCGAGCCCGCCGTCGAGGCCTTGCTGCGGCCGCTGTTCAACTCCATGGAGCTCTCTGAGAAAGTCGTTCATACCACTTCCTTTCTGATCGGTTTTGTCGTCTTCTCCTCCCTGCACATTGTCATCGGCGAACAGGTGCCTAAAACCTTCGCCATACGCAAGGCGGAGCCCGTTTCACTCTGGGTCGCCTACCCGCTGCACGCCTTTTATATTCTGGTGTATCCCCTCAACTGGGCGCTCAACCGGGCCTCGGGCGGTATTCTCGCCATATTCAACGTCGAGGAAGCCACGCACGCGGACGTGTTCACCGACGAGGAGCTCAGGGGACTGATTTCCGTCTCCACGGAGCACGGTGAGCTCAGGGGCAAGAAGGCGGAGATGCTGAGCAACCTCTTCGCCTTCGATGAGCGGACCGTGGGACGGGTGATGATCCCGAGCGGAGACGTGTACTTTCTCGACCTCCAGGCGACGCCGCAGGAGAATGCCGAGGTACTTCGGGTCAGCGGGCATTCGCGCTTTCCGCTGGTGGACGGCGACCCCTCCCATCCCGTGGGCGTGGTGCTGGCGAAGGAGATCTACGCCGCGGTTCTGGACGGCGGCCCCTCACCGCTGGAACGCCTCAAGGAATTCTCCCGTCCACCTCTGGTGGTTCCGGAAGCCCTGCGCATTGCCCGACTGTTCGAAACCATGCGCAGCAAGCGCGCCCACATGGCCCTCGTGGTGGACGAATACGGCGAATTCATCGGAGTGGTCAATCTCGAGGATCTGCTGGAAGAAATCGTCGGCGATATCGACGACGAAACCGACGAGGGCCCGGTCAAGTACGCGATCGAAGTTCTCGACGAGAACAAATGGCAGGCCCACGGCCTTGCGTCCCTGGCCGACGTGCAGCGCGCCACGGGACTGGTGGTGCCTCCTGATCTCGGCGCGAATACGCTCTCGGGGTTGTTCATGCAGCGCCTCGGTCGGATGCCCGCCGCGGGCGATCAGATCACCGAGCAGGAGTTTCGGCTCAGCGTAGAAGCGATGAAGGCAAACCGCGTCGATCAGGTCATGCTGGAAAAACTCTCGCCCCGCGAAATCGTCGAGATGGAGGAAGCGGGCGGCACCTCAGCGCAATCCCGCGAGCATCCCTCCCGGGGAGCGGGCTGACCCGGCAGGCGGACGTCGTCCCTACCGGCCGCATCCGCTTTCCCGCCGTGGATCGGGATCCGGCCTGCCGCCAGACCCGCGGACATCCGTCAATAGCGGGTCAACAATCTGATTCTCAAGGGGAAAGCGCGAGCTGCGACCGACTTGTCGCTGTCCTCAAGGGTGCGTTAGAGTTCTACCGGTTGCCAGTCGTCCCAATCAACACTTTTTGTCCATTTAATAAGGAGCGCGCTCTTTGACTCCGTTCGCAATCGCCGGCGTCCAAATGCGGGTGTCCGCAACAAATGAAAACCTCTCGGATATGCGTCGCAAGCTCGACGCACTGATGATCCGTTATCCCTGGGTGCAGATGGTCCTTTTCAGCGAGCTCTGCGCCTTCGGTCCCTCGCCCACCAACGCTCAGCACCTTCCCGGCCCCGCCGAGGAAGCCTTTTGTGAGATGGCATCGAGACACGGCATCTGGCTGATCCCGGGATCACTGTTCGAGCGATCCGGGGATCGGGTTTTCAATACCGCGCCGGTCATCGATCCGACAGGAACGGTCGTGGCCAGGCACAGGAAACTGTTCCCCTTCCGGCCTTATGAGTTCGGCATTTCGCCGGGAGACGAGTTCGTCGTGTTTGATGTCCCCGAGGTCGGCCGATTCGGGGTCTCCATCTGCTATGACATGTGGTTCCCGGAAACCACCCGAAGCCTCGTCGCCATGGGCGCGGAGGTGATCCTGCATCCGACGCTCACCGATACCCTCGATCGGGACGTGGAGCTGTGTATCGCCCGGGCTTCGGCAGCGATGAACCAGTGTTACTTCTTCGACATTAACGGCCTCGGGGATGGCGGCTACGGCCGCTCGGTTATCGTCGGGCCACACGGACAGGTGCTCCACGAGGCCGGCGGAGGCGAGGAAGTCATGCCGGTGGAAATCAGCTTCGACCTGGTGCGCCGCGAGCGCGAGTACGGCATCCGCGGACTCGGGCAGCCATTGAAGAGTTTTCGTGAGCGGATCGTTGACTTCACCGTCTACCGCCCGGCGGAATTCACCTACAGCTACCTGCACACGCTCGGACCTCTGGCGAAACCCGAACGCAGAGACGGAAGATCCAGTAGTTCACAAGCGACCGGCGAAGCCTCGGACGGCACCGGCGGTTCCTGATGAAGGTACGACCATGAACGACAAGACGCCCGCCCCTGACGATACCCGCTCCAGCAAGCCGTTCAGCTTCTACTACAACGCCTCCCAGTTCCGCATCGATACCTGGCACCGGGTCAAGCTTTTCGCGGAGAAGCTCAGCGCCCACCACGCGCGGAAATCGGATATAAGCAAGTACAAGAGGCAGGTGGAGGAGGCCCTCACGTCGCTCAATCACATCGAAGATTACACGGCTTTCCCCTCCAAGGAGGACTTCCGCTACCTCTGGCGACTGTTCGAACACGAAGAGTATCCCACCCTCGCGCGGGTGATCGGCCGCCTCGTTCGGGCGCTGACCGGCGATTCCTATCGACGCAGGCATATCGATCTCGCCCAGAGCCTGGAAAAAGACGATCAGGAAGATCTGCAGGATCTGATCGAGGAGGAGGAACGGGACGCTTCAGAGCGACGTCCCTATTTCGAGCTGCTTGTCGTAGATGACTTGTCCCCGAGCGAAGACAGGGCAATCCGCACGGGATTCATGCGCGCGAGGCGCCCGGAGGATCGCTTCATCTACAACACCGTGGTCGTTCCCAGCTTCGAGGACGCGATAATCGCGGTTCTTTTCAATTACAACATTCAGGCGGTCCTCATCCGATACGGATTTCCGTTCCGCTCCAAACACGATCTCGAGATCCTCAAGCGATACCTCTCCGGGATCGACGACAGCGCCATCGAAGAGCAATCCGACACCGATCGAAGCGTGCTTCTGGGCGCCGTTCTGCATCATTTCAGGCCCGAGCTGGATCTGTATCTGGTTACCGATGTCGGCGTCGAAGATGCGGCTGACCGGTCGGCGGAGCATTTCAGGCGCGTCTTTTACCGCGAGATGGACTTCGTCGAGCAGCACCTGAGCGTCCTGCGCGGAGTGAACGAGCGATACCAGACGCCATTTTTCACCGCGTTGAAGGATTACAGCCGCCAGCCCACGGGCGTATTCCACGCCATGCCGATCTCGCGGGGCAAGTCCATCATCAAGTCCCACTGGATCCAGGACATGGGCCAGTTCTACGGCACCAACATCTTCCTGGCGGAGACGTCCGCGACCTCGGGCGGCCTCGACAGTCTTCTCGATCCGCACGGCTCCATCAAAGAGGCCCAGGAACGGG
>DATIPL010000022.1:0-5666 GCA_035471965.1 Gammaproteobacteria bacterium | reverse complement strand
CTGGCGAGCGAAGCGCAGGGCGCCGTCGAGTATGCCGTTGATGCGCGCCACCATTTCTTCAGGCGACAGCATCTTGTGGCCGCTCCACTTGAATCCGGCGACCCGGGCGACATCGCGGAACACCGCGCCGTTGGCCCAGTCGTTTCCACGGGCGACGATGGGCACCATGCGCACGCCCAGGGCTTCGAGTTCCTCGAAAGCTTTTTCATCCTCGAGCACGTTGATGGACTCGAACTCCATGCCGTTGGCAATCAGGAATTCCTTCGTTTTAAGGCAGCTCGAGCAGCCGGGCTGCCAGTAGACTTTAAGGGGTGCCCGTTCGGTGGTTGCGGCCATCACGCTCACCTCGATCGTTGTTTTGCAGGACAGGGTGATCCGGTGACGAATCAGACGTTCAGGCTCCGCCCGGGCCGACGCCGACTGCGACGCCTGAATCCGGAAGCCTATTGCGTGCGCCGCCATTCGGCAACCGGGGCGAGATGGACCCGCTTTTCAAGGCCGAAAACGGCCGCCCGGCAAGCACCGGGCAGCGCGACGTTCGGAACGGGTTGAAAAACATACCCCGGGCGCGATGCCCGGGGTGAGCGAAAAAAGGGTCGGCCAGCAGTGCTACTGGGGGGGAGGAACGACTGGCCTGCCCCGGGCTTCCGGAGGGATCCAAGTTAACCCCGGAAACCCGACCCTACCTTAGTGGCGGGAGACCGCAGGCGGATTGATCTGGGTCAACCAGGCGGCTGAAGCCTGGCCTCGGCGACGAGTCCCTCCAGGAATCCCGCGGATCACTCGTGACACCGGGCGCCGTTGTCTGGCGCGGGTGCACCACGTTCCACCATTGAATGTGCGTCAACCAAATGCTCTGCTCAGGAAGCTCAGGGTTTTTTCCCAGGAATCGTTGGCCGCCGCCTCCCGGTAGCGGTCGGGGCTGAGAAAATTCTGGAAGGCGTGACCCGCTCCCCGGTATCGATGGAACTCGCAGGGGATGCCGTGGCGCTTGAACTCCGCCTCGATCTTGTCCACGTCTTCGGGGCAGGGTTCGGTGTCGTCCAGGCCGAAGAATCCAATCACCGGACCCTTGACTCCCCGGATGCGCTCGAAGGGTGTTGCGCCGTCGCCGCCCCAGGAAATCATGGTTCGCCCGCCGTAATAAATGACCAGTGGACCGATACGCGGGATGTTGCCGGCGCCGAGCAGCGCCGTGCGGCCGCCCATGCAGTGTCCGAGAATGGCCAGTCGCTTTCCATCCACCGCCTCGACATTTTCGGCGTGGGCAATGCAGGCCTCGATGTCATCGATAATGGACTTGTCGCGCAAGCTTGCGCGGCGGGCTTCCTTGTCCTCGATCCAGTCATGATAGTGGAACACGTCCGGCGCGGCTGCAACACAGCCGGCGGCCGCCAGCCGGTCCACCCGATCCGTGGTGAATTCATCCAGTCCGCCGATGTGGCACATGACGATGACTGCCGGATGCGGTCCATCGCCGCCCGGCGACGCGACGCAAATGCGCATCGGACTTCCGTTCACTTCGATTTCATCAAACCGCGCCATATTCTCCTCCCGGGTGATTCGTCGCCGCGCGCTGGGAATATTCCGCTTTTGGCGCAATAACGCAAACTCGAAGCCAGTCCAGACGTTCGAGTTTCCGCGCCTCGTCGGCCGCTGGCGTGAAGTCGTACCCGGCATGAAGCTTCTGCACCCAGGGCGCTTTCCTATCGAAAAGGCAACGTACGGCAGTATCGGGGCCGACCACGATCGGGGGGTGAGTTGAACATGTCCGAATGCAATGAACTATCATTGCGCCGCGCAGGGGGAATTAAATTTTCTGGATAGCCGGAGGCGAATTTGGCGAGTATTTCCGACCTTTCACTTCATCCTCGAACCCGGCCCCGGTGAACGACACCGCGAATCATCGCAGCGCGATGTCGCCCCTGGTCGAACGCATCGCCGGTCGCGGCGCGGCCGCGTGGGCGCTGCATCAGGACGCCATGGCAGCCAAACGCCGCGGCGAGGACGTTATCGTGATGAGCGTGGGGGATCCCGACTTCGCCACCCCGCCTGGAATTGTCGATGCCGCCATCGCCGCGCTGCGCGCCGGCGACACCCACTACACACCCATTGTCGGGCGTCCGTCGCTCCGCGCCGTGGTCGCCGAACGCCACGCCGCGCGCACCGGGCTTGAAGTGGACCCCGATCAGGTGGTGATTCTTGCCGGGGCGCAAAACGGTTTGTTTGCCTGCGCGCTCTGCCTCACGGCGCCCGGCGATGAAGTCATTGTGCCGGTGCCCATGTATGTGACCTACGAAGCCACCATCGGCGCCGCCGGCGCCCGAATGGTGCCGGTACCCTGTGACCCGGCCGGCGGATTCCGGCCGGATCTCGACCGCCTGAAGTCCGCGGTGACGCCCCGCACCCGGGCGCTTTTTCTCACCAACCCGAACAACCCCACCGGCGTGGTATTGAGCCGCGCGGAACTCGAGGCCATCGCCGACATCGCCCGGGATCACGATCTGTGGGTGGTGAGCGACGAGGTCTACGCCGATCTGGTGTTCGATGGCGAACACCTTTGCATCGCCGCGCTGCCGCAGATGGCCGAGCGCACCGTCACCGTTTCGAGCCTTTCCAAGTCCCACGCAATGCCCGGCTGGCGCACGGGATGGGCGATCGCCCCGCCGGACCTGGTGCCACACATGGGAAATCTCGCGCTCTGCATGCTTTACGGCCTTCCCGGCTTCGTCCAGGCCGCCGCGGTGGAGGCGCTTACCGGATCCGACGTTGAGTCGTCCCGAATGCGCGAGCGCTATCGCAGCCGGGGCGAGGCGGTGGTCAACGCCCTTGCCGAAGTGGGAACGATCCGCTGCTTGAAACCACAGGCCGGCATGTTTCTGCTGATAGACGTCCGCGGCACGGGACTCGGCAGCGACGCGTTTGCGCGGAACCTCTACCGTGACCGGGGTGTTTCGCTACTGGACGCGGCGCCTTTCGGTGCCGCCGACGGCTTCGTGCGGCTGTCGTTCAGCGCTGACGAAGCGCAGTTGGCGGAGGGCTGCCGAAGAATTGCCGCCTTTGTCGCCGGGCTGAACGATCACTGACGCGTTCACGCGATGTACCCGATGAACGATGAGCGAGGCGATATCGGCGTTATAGGTCGAGACCTGCCCCCATCCTTGCGAGCCGTCCTGCGTGGTGACGCGCAGGAAGCCCATGAACTCGTTGTTGAAAGTCTCTACCGAAGTGATTTTCATGCCCGCAAGG
Organism: Gammaproteobacteria bacterium; assembly: GCA_035471965.1. GTDB lineage: Bacteria > Pseudomonadota > Gammaproteobacteria > HK1 > HK1 > CAMYJH01. Next base: position 2,417 of record DATIPL010000022.1, on the reverse strand, counting down.
AAATTCTCTGGAAGCTGCTCGTGATTGAAACGAACCGTGCGTTTATTCGGATTCACCTGACATCGGTCCGCGCGTGACGACGCGCCAGCAATCGTTCCTGGTAAAGGGAAGGGCATGATTCCGTCTCGGATCGTCGCTTCAAGTTCTCTTCCGCTGGAGTGGGTATCGGTCGTAAATGCGCGGTTTCGACAGATTTTCGGAATTTGACCCGGATACAATCGCCCTTCATCGTCGGCTGCCATAATGGAATCAACCGGTCCAGGAGGAAACGCGTCCGCCGGGCGCTGGCTTGCGCTCCTGGCCGGCCCCGCGCTCGCTGCGCTGGCGTATCTCTTGCTCGGGGGCGATGATGCCCGGCTGACCGATCCGGGGCGGGCGACTGCTGCGCTCGCCGCATGGATGGCCTGCTGGTGGCTTACTGAAGCGGTGCCGCTTGCCGCCACCGCGCTGCTTCCGCTGGTTGCATTTCCACTTCTCGACGTGGCGAGCTTCGACGAAGCCGCTGCGCCGTACGCCAACAGCCTCATCTTTCTATTCATGGGCGGGTTCATACTCGGTCTCGGCATGCAGCGTTGGGGACTGCACCGGCGTATAGCTCTGGCTGTTTTGCGAGCCGCCGGCAATGACACGCGGCGGCTCGTCGCTGGATTCATGCCGGTCACCGCGCTGCTCAGCATGTGGATCTCGAATACCGCCACCGCCATCATGTTGCTTCCAATCGCGTCCAGCCTGATCGCGACAGTCGGGCACAACGACGACGCAGGGCCTTCCGCCGACGGAGCGCTCGGCCATCTGGCCGCGGCGCTGATGCTCGGTATCGCATACTCCGCCTCCATTGGCGGGGTGGCGACGCTCATCGGCACGCCTCCGAATCTGATTCTCGCCGCCTTCCTTGGCAAACGTTACGGCATTGAAATCGATAGGATGCGCTGGCTTGCCATCGGCCTTCCGTTCACCGCAATCATGCTGCCCTTGACCTGGTTTTACCTCACTCGCGTTGCTTGCCGCCGGATGCCTTCCCACCTGCCGGGCAGCCGGAGCCTGTTCGCCGGACAGCTCGGCTCGCTTGGACCCCTCTCGCGCGGAGAATGGGTCGTGCTGGTGGTCTTCGCCCTGGCCGTGATCGGCTGGGTCCTGCGTCCCTGAATTGTCGCCGTGACCGGGTTGAAAGGACTTTCGGATGCGGTCATCGCCATGACCGCCGCGCTTGCGCTGTTTGCGATTCCGGTTTCCGCGAAGCCGGTTGAGTTCGCCATGGACTGGAGCACCGCAAGAAAGCTGCCGTGGGAGATCCTGATCCTGTTCGGAGGCGGTCTCACGCTTGCCGCCGCCGTCGGCCGGCATGGGGTGGACGCCTGGATCGCCTCCGCCCTCGATCCACTCTCAGGCGCTCCGATTGCACTGGTGGCGCTCGCAGTGGCGTCGCTGGTCGTTTTTCTGACTGAAATGACCAGTAATACCGCGGTGACCGCGACCCTGCTTCCGGTGTTGGCGGCAACCGCCATGGCGCTGGGCGTGGCGCCGGGCCCGCTGCTGGTGGCAGCAGCGCTTTCAGCAAGCTGCGCGTTCATGCTGCCGGTGGCCACGCCGCCCAACGCCATTGTTTTCGCCAGCGGCTATTTGACCATCGCGCAGATGGCGCGCGCGGGCTTCGCGCTCAATTTGCTGTCGATCGTCACGGTCACGCTGCTGGTGACCGTAGGCGCCGGAGCGGGAATCACGCGTTAAAGCCGGAATCTCCTCGTCCGACGCCTCAGCGGAAAAGCCACGCGAGCAATCGGCCAGGAAGGGATCCCCGGCCTCTCGGGGAAGTGATCGAGATCAACGCAGGCCAGGCTCTCGGTCGGGCAGACTGGTCGCCTGCGGCTGGCGGCGATGCGGGCGAGCGACTCCCGCTGCTTCCAGCCGCATCGATTGACGAAGGGCGTCGACGTGGAAGATCCGTTCAGCTTTGCCGATAACCTGGGACCGCTCAAGGTCATCCACGTCCACGAGCCGTCCATTGGGCTCAAAGGTGTGCTGGTGATCGACAACGTCGCCACCGGGCCATCCATCGGCGGGCTGCGCATGGCGCCGGACGTGAGTGCTCGGGAATGCTTTCGGCTCGCCCGCGCCATGACCTACAAGAATGCGGCAGCCGGTCTTCCTCATGGCGGGGGCAAGTCCGTCTTGTTCGCCGACCCGAAACGAATCGACGATGAGCAAAAACAGCGGCTGGTGCGCTCCTTTGCCTGCGCGCTCGCCGGCGAAGACCACTACATCTTCGGGCCCGACATGGGTACGGACGAAACCTGCATGGCCTGGGTGAAAGACGAGATCGGACGCTCCGTCGGACTTCCCCGGGAACTGGGCGGCATCCCGCTGGACGAGATCGGCGCCACCGGACTGGGTCTCGCCTGCGCTGCGGAGGTGGCGGC
>DATIPL010000021.1:0-4822 GCA_035471965.1 Gammaproteobacteria bacterium | reverse complement strand
TGGGCAAAACCGCCTATGATCTTTTCCCCGCTGAGATCGCCGAGCGATTCGAAGCCAGCGATCGCGAGGCGCTGAAGGAGAACCGTACCGTCACCTCGGAGGGCGACGTTCCACACCCGGACGGCAGCGTACGCACCGAGTTCATGATCCGTTTCCCCATCAAGTCGGACCATGGCGCAACTGCGGCGCTGGGGCTCATCGCCGTGGACATCTCCGAGCGGAAGAAGATGGAGTCTGCGCTCAAAGAGAGCGAGGAACGCCTGCGTTCCATTTTTACCAACATGCCCTTGGAAATGAGCGTCAAGAACGCGGAAGGAAGATATCTCGTAGTCAACCGAGCGTTCAGCCGATCGGTGGGTCTCCAGGAGGCGGAGCTCGTGGGCAAAACGACCCACGACGTCTTTCCCGAGACACACGCCGACCTGCTTCAACGCTTCGAGCAAGACGTGCTCGAGAACGGAAAATCGGAAACCCGCGAGTACGAGTTCAGTAGCCCGGAAGGCACCAGCCGGATTGTCAGATACACCAAGTTTCCTTTTCCTTACGGCGAATCGGGATCACCTTGCGTAGCGACCTTCGCCATAGACGTCACCGGGCAACGGGGCGCGGAAGCGGCGCTCAAAGAGAGCGAGGAAAGATTCAGAAATCTGATCGAAGGGTCGATCCAGGGAATACTGATCCACAGAGAATTCAAACCTCTGTTCGTGAACGCGGCTTATGCGCGGATCTTCGGCTACGACTCTGCGGAAGAAGTCTTAAATCTCAAATCCATAGAACCGCTGATCGCTCCTCATGATCGCGAGCGCCGGCGGCGTTATTTCGAAGCGCGCATGAACGGAAACGCGGTACCGTCTCGCTACGAGATCGATGCGGTGAGAAAGGACGGTTCCGTTGTCACCCTTGAAAACTCGGTGCGGGTAATCAACTGGATGGGCGCTCCGGCAATCCAAAGCACCATCGTCGACGTGACCGAACGTCGCCGCACCATGGATGCATTGCGGGAAAGCGAAGAAAAATTCCGCAACCTCATTGAAGGATCCATCCAGGGAATTTTCATACACCGGGACTGGACGCCGCTTTTCATAAACGATTCATACGCCCGGATCCACGGTTACGATTCGGTCGACGAGCTGCTGGCAATCGGGACCATGGAGCTCCTGTTCGCGCCTTACGAAGTAGAACGCCTGCGCAAGATCCGGGACGATCGAATCGACGGCAAGCCCGCGCCCGATTCCTACGAATACGACGCGGTGCGCAAGGACGGATCCATCATTACGCTTCAAAACCTGGTTCGCGTCGTCAACTGGGATGGACAACAGGCGATACAGAATACGGTGTTCGACATCACCGAGCTCAAGCGCGCCGAACGCGCGCTGCTGGAGAGCGAGGAGCGCCTGACCGACTTTTCCCAGGCGGCGAGCGACTGGTTCTGGGAGACTGACAGCGAATACCGTTTTACCTATCTCTCCGAACGCTTTGAAACCATCAGCGGAATGAGCCGCAAGACTTTTCTGGGCAGGAAGCGCTTCGAGATTGCCCCTTATCAGCCGGACAAGAGCACCTGGATCAAGCATCTCGAGGATCTGCGCCATCGCCGCCCGGTGCGTGACTTTACTTACTGGACCGGCGACTACGACAGCGGCGGTCGCTGGTTCCGCATCAACGGCATTCCGGTTTTCGACGACTCTGGCGAATTCACCGGCTACCGCGGCACTGGAATCGACGTCACCGAGGAGGTTGAGCAGGAAAACAGGGCGCGCACCGCGGAGCAGCGTTTCCTGGAGGCGCTGGAGCACGTTTCCGACGGCTACGCGCTGTTCGACGCCAGCGACCGGCTGGTGGTATGCAACGACACCTACAAGCGGATGCAGGGCCGCCGCGTGGCGGCAAAGATCCGGTCCGGCATGAGCTTCGAGGAGCTGATGAGGGTAAAACTCGAGTGCAACACCGTCGTCGATGCCGCAGGCCGCGAGGACGAGTGGCTCGAGGATCGCCTGGCCCGGCATCAGGCGCCCAAGGGTCCGTTCGAGATGCGCAGGCCAAAGGACGTCTGGTATCTGGTTCGCGAGGAGCGCACCAGCGACGGCGGAACCATTCTGCTGGAAAGCGACATCACCGACATCAAGCGGCGAGAAAACGCGCTGCAGGAAAGCGAACAGCGCTTCAAGGATTTCGCCGAGACCGCCGCAGACTGGTTTTTCGAAACCGACGCTGCTTTGCGCTTCACTTACGTTTCCGAACGTCACACCCAGCTCACCGGCTTCAAGCCGGAAGAAGTCATCGGCAAGACGCGCCGTGAGATCTTGGGTGGCACACTGCTGGAAGATCCGGAAAAGCTGGAGCAACACTTCGCCGATCTGGACGCGCACCGCCCCTACGAAATCGAGTTCAAGGTGGGCCGCCCGGACGGAGAAATTCGAATTCTTCGTTTCTCGGGCAAGCCGGTGCACGCGCCGGACGGTTCCTTTCTCGGTTACCGGGGATCCGGCCGCGACATCACCGAGGCGAAGCGCCTGGAAGAGCAGATGGACTACCAGGCGACCCACGATTCACTCACCGGCCTGGTCAACCGCCATGAGCTCGAGCGCCGTCTGGCGCGGATTCTCGATCCCGACGGCGGTACGTCAGCCGAGCACGCGCTGTGTTACCTGGACCTGGATCAGTTCAAGGTCATCAACGACACCTGCGGCCACGTGGCCGGCGATGAACTCCTGCGTCAGCTGGGCGCCCTGCTCGGCCGCCAGGTCCGGAAGCGCGACAGCGTCGCCCGCCTCGGGGGCGACGAGTTCGGTATCCTGATGGAGCACTGCCCGGTGGACCAGGCGACCCGCATCGCCAATTCGGTGCGCAGCGCTATCGAGGACTATCAGTTTGCCTGGGAGCAGCGGACATTCCGTATCGGCGCGAGTATCGGTGTGGTTCCCATTGGAGAAGTCGGCGGCAACGTCACAGACGTGCTGCGGGCGGCGGACGGCGCCTGCTACGTGGCCAAGGAACAGGGAAGAAACCGCGTCCACATCTATCGCCCCGACGATGTTGCCCTCACGCGGCGGCGCGGTGAGATGCAGTGGGTGGCTCGTTTGCACGAGGCGCTGGATCTGGACAAGCTGACCTTGTTCCTCCAGCCCATCGTAGCGGTGAAGGAGGAGTTCAATCCGCCCATTGATATCGAGCGATGCGAGCACTTCGAGATCCTGCTTCGCATCGAGGAGGAAGACGGCAGCTTTATTTCGCCGACCTCGTTCCTGGCTTCGGCCGAGCGTTACAACCTCGCAACGCGCCTCGATCGCTGGGTGGTGAACGCGGCGCTTCGCTGGATGACTCAGGCGGCGAAATCAGGCAAGGGCATCGAGCTCTGTTCCATCAATCTCTCCGCCCAGTCGCTGGGCGACGCGGGCTTTCTGGAGTATCTGGTGAATCTTCTGGAGATCGCCGAGGTGGATCGCGACTCGGTGTGCTTCGAAATCACCGAGACCTCGGCCATCGCCAATTTGAACAGCGCGATGCAGTTCATGCGCACGGTCAAGGACCTGGGCTGCCGCTTCGCCCTGGACGACTTCGGCAGCGGGCTGTCTTCATTCGCCTATCTCAAGAACCTTCCCGTGGATTACCTCAAGATCGACGGCACCTTCGTCAAGGACATCGCAAACGACCCTATCGACTTCGCCATGGTCCGATCCATCGCCGACGTGGGAAAGGTCATGGGGAAGGACATCATCGCCGAGTACGTGGAAACAGCAGAGGTGCTGGCCAAGGTGAGAGACATCGGCATCGACTACGCCCAGGGCTACTTCATCGGCGCCCCCATTCCCGTCGAACTCGAAAAATAGTGACGGGAGCGGCGTGTTTGAAGATCAGCCGACGTGCTCTGAAAGAAACTCCACAGTGCGCTTGCGCGCGAGGCTGGCGCTCTGCGGGTCGTAGTCCCCCCGCGACTCACAGTTGAATCCGTGCCCGGCGGGATAAGTGAACAGGGGGAGCTCGCCGTGCTTTTCGCGCACCAGCTCCACTTTTTCGATGGGAATGAACGCGTCCTTTTCTCCGAAATGCAGCATCACCGGGCAACGGGGCGACTCCTCGACGAAGTCCGAAATCTGACCGCCGTAATAGCATACGGCCGCATCAACGCTGAGGCGCGTGGCGCAAAGCCAGGCCAACGATCCGCCCCAGCAGTAGCCGATGACGCCCACTTTGCCGGCCCCCTTCACTGCGTCCACTGCCCCCTGTATATCGAGCAGGGGCGCGTCCCAGCCCAGCGCGCCGCGGAGTTCCCGGCCGCGGGCGAGGTCGTCGCCCTGGTAGCCCAGCTCGACTCCCTTCTCCACCCGGTCGAACAGCGCGGGTCCCACCACCGCATAACCGTCGGCGGCATAACCGTCGCACACGCCCCGAACATGATCATTGAGGCCGAAGACCTCCTGAATGATGACGATACCGCCGCGCGGTGCGCCCTCCGGATCCGCGCGATACGCGGCGAAGCGGTGACCGTCCGATGCTTCCAGGTCGATGCGCATACCCATGAAGTGATCCCCCATCTGCTTGCCGAAACGAGCGCAAAAAAGATACCACATTCGACCATTGGGCAAACTGTTGCTCTTGTGGCAGCGAAGGCCGCCGCACGGCGGGATGAGAACGCGACGTCAAGCTGCAAGGCGTTTAAGCCCGCCAGCGTAGGGACCTGGATCTGAAAGCAATCAGATTGGGGATGCGAGCGACGAGGTCGAACTGCTCCGCCACTTCGAACAACGCCCGCCGGCATCCCGCGAAGGCGATATTGTCGGTAACATGGAAATTCTTCTCGCCACCGGGATCCATGATCAGT
>DATIPL010000020.1:0-2941 GCA_035471965.1 Gammaproteobacteria bacterium | reverse complement strand
CACCTCGAGCCCGTAGATCTGCTGGAACTCCGCGGCCTCGGTGTCCGCTGTGCCGGTCATGCCAGCGAGCTTTTGATACAGCCTGAAATAATTCTGAAAAGTAATTGACGCAAGCGTCTGGTTTTCGTTCTGGATCGGCACCCCTTCCTTGGCCTCCATGGCCTGATGCAGGCCCTCCGACCAGCGCCGTCCGGGCATGGTCCGCCCGGTGAATTCGTCGACGATGACCACCTCGCCGTCGCGAACGATGTAGTCGACGTCTCTGGTAAACAGCGCGTGGGCGCGCAGTCCCGCGTTGAGGTGATGCATCAGCACGATGTTGCCTGCGTCATACAGGCTCTCTCCTGCCTTGAGCATGCCGGCCTCTTCCAGCAGCTTTTCCACCCGCTGATGGCCTTCCTCGGTCAGATAAACCTGTCGCGCCTTCTCGTCGACGGAGTAGTCTCCGGGACCGTCTTCGACCTTCTGCCGCTCGAGTTTCGGGATCAGGCGGTTGATGCGGAGGTACAGATCGGAGTTCTCATCCGTCGGCCCGGAGATAATCAGCGGCGTCCGCGCCTCATCGATCAGAATCGAGTCCACTTCGTCGACGATGGCGAAATGCAGATCGCCCTGCATCCGATCCTCGGCGCTGAAGGCCATGTTGTCGCGCAGATAATCGAAACCGAATTCGTTGTTGGTCCCGTAGACCACGTCGGCGCGGTAGGCGGCCTGCTTGTCCTGGGGCGACATATTCGGCACCACCACGCCCGTGGTCATGCCGAGAAAAGAGTAAATATGGCCCATCCACTCGGCGTCGCGACGAGCCAGATAATCGTTCACCGTGACAATATGAACGCCGCGGCCGGTCAGGGCGTTGAGATAAGCCGCCAGCGTCGCCACCAGGGTTTTGCCCTCGCCGGTGCGCATCTCGGCGATATGACCTTCGTGCAGAGCGATGCCGCCGACCAGCTGGACGTCGAAGTGGCGCATCTCCAGCGTCCGCCGCCCCGCCTCGCGAACCAGGGCGAAGGCCTCCGGAATCAGGGCTTCCAGGGACTCGCCATTGGCGTGGCGGTCGCGCAACTCTTGGGTCTTGGTCTTGAAGGCGTCGTCGGGCAGGGCCTTGGTCTCGGCCTCGAGTGCGTTGATGCGCTCGACGAAGCGCCCCATACGCCGGATCTGCCGGTCATTGCGGGTGCCGATTATCTTCCTTAATACCTGTGCAACCATTCAGAGATATCCAAAATGTCCGGCGGCCCGCGGCTGATAATCTCAACTCGCTGGCTTTTGTCAAGAAAGCAGGCTGGATCGGCGCCGCGCTGCAGTCCTCGAGACAAGAGAATGCACAACGTTAGATTGGGCCATCGGCAGCCGATTACAAGCTGATACGGGGACGGGACAGCGTGTGGGCGGCGGTGGTCGAACCGTCGCAGAAGGAGCAAGAGGCTATTCGGTCTCGCCCTTGACGAACTTCATCGGGTTGACGGGTCTGCCGTCCTTCATGATTTCCAGGTGGACGTGGTAACCGGTGGATCGTCCGGTCGAGCCCATCAGAGCAATGGTCTGACCCTTTCTCACCTTGTCCCCCAGCGTCACCAGAAGCTTGTTGTTGTGCGCATACAGGGTGGTGTAGCCGTTGCCGTGGCTCAGCTCCACCACATTGCCCAGCCCATAGCGCTTGCCGGCGTAGATCACGACGCCGGCCGCCACCGCGATGACCTCTGAGTCGCGCTTGCCGGCGAAATCGATTCCCTGGTGCAGAGTGCGCTGGCCGGTGAAGGGATCTGCCCGATTGCCGAAGTACGAGGAAATCCATCCCCGTTTCACCGGCCGGCCCGCAGGCTTGACCTCGGCCTGGAGCCGGCGGTGGACATAGGTGCCTTCCACCGCCTGGAGCTTGTCGCTGCGGTCCCGGAGCTCCTTGGACAGGGCCTCCAGTTCCGCCACGAAGTCAGGCACGCTGTAGCTGCTGCCGTTCGCCGAGCTGCCGGCGCCGCCGACGGCCGGAGGCTGGCCAAAGCCGAATTCTTCCGCATCCAGCTTGGCCACGTCCACCAGGCGCTCGCCCAGGGCATCCAGGCGAATCAGCTGAGATTGGAGCTGGCCCAGCCTCATGGCCAGCGCATTGAGATTGTCTTCGGAACGTTTGATGGTGGTTTTCACTTCGGCGCGCTGCTCGGCGAGCATTTTTTCCCAGGCGGCGGCGTAGAGATCGGGTCTCGGGTCTGCCGGCGGCGGCACGCTGGCAACGCCCACGTGATAGGCTGTGAACACCGCTGCAACCAGTCCCGCGACCACCGACCACGAGGCGAGAACGCCCAGGTGGAGCCGGCGGTGACCGTGACGCGTGCGTTTTACAAGTATCAGTTCCATCACGCTTTATTAGTCGTTCTCACTCTACAAGGATAGCCGCATCTGAGATGAAGGATACCCGCGCAGTTCCGATCCAGGACCTCATTTCCGGCGTCAACCCCACCCTTTCCGGCCTCGTCGCGGCGGCCAGGGAAATAAAGGTCTTAAATCGTCTGCTCGATTCCGCGCTCAGTCAGCCCCTTCGCAGTCATTTGAAGGTCGCCAACGTCCAGGGCGACCGTCTCGTCATTCAATGCGACTCGCCTGCCTGGAGCGCCCGGGCGAGATTACTCGTCCCGCGGCTCCTCGAATCGATCAATCGCGGGTCAACGCGAGCACCGATCCGGAATATTCAAATCATTACCCGGCCGGGGCCATGCCGGGAGAGGTCCCCGGCTCCCCGCCGGACCGAAATCTCCGGGCAGACCCGCAGGCTGCTCGAAAACGTCGCCGCCGAAATCGACAATCCCCGGCTGCGACGAGCCCTGTTCCGGCTCGCGAAGCGAGCCCGGTAAAGGGCAGCGGGCGCGCGACCCGGCCGTCAGACCCTGCCGACGCCCCGACCTTTGCCCAGCCTCGAAATCCTGTCCCGCGCGGGTGATCTCCC
>DATIPL010000019.1:0-2057 GCA_035471965.1 Gammaproteobacteria bacterium | reverse complement strand
CGCATTCACCTGAACGGAGACGGCCCGATAGCCGGGCCGGAGCACCGCGGCGAGGAAGCCGCGCTCGCCGGGCTTGATCAGCTGGCCGGCCGTGATTGGCTCCCCGCCCGCTACGCCTCGGCGTACGACTGCGCCGACGAGATCGCGTGGATTGAAGCTAGTCTGCACTAGGTAACTGCTGTGCAGCTTGTCGTCGGGCCACGCCTGCCAAGTCAGGTGAGAGTCCTTGATGAAGGTTCCCACCGGCAGATCACTCTGGGCGACCAGGACGTAAGTCTTGGCCGGGACCGGTTGAGTTGTGGCCGCGGTCTGTTGCGCTTTCTGGCTGTTGACCCAGTTGCGGGCGACGAGTCCCGTTCCGACGGTAATCAATACCGCCGCCAGGACGAGGAGAATGTTTCGCACTGACATGGCTTTAGTTTACCCTCAACAGTGTAAACGCGACGTAAAGACCCCCGACCGCGATGGCCGCGCCGTAGGGCATGGACTGGCGGGCGATGCCCGGATCCGGGCTCGACAGGAACACGGTCGCCACACTTGGCGCACGGGCGACGCGGTTCTGGAGCCAAAGAAAGAGGGCGATGACACCGCCCGCGAGAGTGGTCAGCAGGGTCAGTTCGATGATCAGGCCGGAACCCGCCCAGAGCGATGTCGCGGCGAAGAGCTTCGCGTCTCCCGCCCCGAGACCGCGGAGCGAATAGAGAGTGAAGCCAATGCAAAGTGCAAGACTAGCGACCCCAAGCGCCGAAGGCCAATGAACCGCGACGGGCGCCGTAAGCACAAAGGCGGGATAGACTAGGACGATCCCAAGGCAGATGCGGTTTGGGATCGTGAGTCGCAATATATCGCTTACCGCTGCCGAAAACAGCATCAGGGCGAACGATAACACCGCCAGGTCCGACGCCATCGTGGACAACGACATTGGTTAACAACCGCACTGACAAAAAATCGGGACCGCAGGCGTTTGGCACCCCGGTCCCGATCCGACTTGTTATAAGGGCGGGGCCGTTACTGTCCCGCTAGAGTTTAGGTCCGGTGCCGCCTCAGCCGGCGCTGGAGACCGCAGTACCCAACGCTGTGTTGACGGTCTCGAACAGGTTGGTCAAGGAAGCGCCCATGGCGGTCAGGGCGGTGATCGCGGCGACGGAGACCAGCGCAGCGATCAGGCCGTACTCGATGGCCGTAGCGCCGGACTCGTCACGGCAGAATGCGTGGATTTGCTTGCCCATAGTGGAACTCCTTGTACAGCGCATCATCGATACGAATATTAGGAGGAACCTCTTAATGAACGGTAAAATGGGAAGTTGTAATTGGCCCAATCAGCAAAAAATTGCAGTGTCAAGTAAAAGCAAATTTAAATATTTTTTGCGTCGGATTTGAACTAAATTATTTACCTGCTGAATTGATCGCTTTATGCAGCTTATGCAGCTTATGCAGCTTATGCAGCTGATGCAGCGCTTCCAGCGGCCCGATGGCCGGAACCGAGGCGTCACGCCACCAGCTGAAACGACTCACTCTGGGGCGGCTGCAACGGGCGTCGATTTAGTGCCTGCTGTGAGGAGGCGGCTGACCAGCCACCAGATGGCACCGGTCAGGAAGATTCCGACGTAGCCATCGATGGCGTAATGCCAGCCGAGGTGAACCGAGCCGATTTGCAGGACGACGAGATATGCGAGGGTGGCGCCGCGCAGCCAGCGGCCGCGGTGCCAGCAGGCGAGGACCAGGAGAAAAGCCATTGACATGTGGATGCTCGGCATGGCCGAGATTCCAGCCCCGACAGTCAGAGCATCCCGTTGATAGCTCTCCCAAAGATAACCTTGGGCCAGAACAGACGGTAGCGGCGTGATGGCCGAGACCGACTCGAGATACACCATGAGTGGGGCAAAAGGGTCGGGTCCCGCGACGAAGTAGCCGTAGTAGCAAGGGCCAGCCGAAGAAAGGAGCGTAGCCGCGAGGTTGCCGAGCAGTCCCGCGCACAGGGCGTGCGTCACGAGAACCTGTTGTCGACGTGGGTCGAGCGTGAAGGTCTGCCAGAATTGCAGAAACAAGATCGATCC
>DATIPL010000018.1:0-4715 GCA_035471965.1 Gammaproteobacteria bacterium | reverse complement strand
TCAGGACGGCGTCACCATGTTCGACGGCCCGACGGAGAAAATGGATCAGCGACAGCTGAACGAGATTTACGCCATGGAGGTATTGTGAAGAACGTTGTGCCGTTCGAGGCCGGGACTCGTGATTGAACGGTTCGGTCATCTGAATATCGGCCAGGCTATGGCGCGCCGGCGCGCACGGAAGATTCGCTCCGGGTTGATGTACGTCGCGGTGCTCGTGCTGGTCGTATGGAGCGTAGAGGCGACCATTGTTGCAGATACCGAGTGGGATCGTATCGGCTCAGCGTCGCAGGTGATCGAGTCTACGCTGCGCTTCTTCGCCGTGGACTGGAGCATTCTGCCCAGCCTGGTAAAGCCCGCCATGGAAACGTTGATGATCGCCTGTCTCGGCACGCTTCTCGGCGTCGTCATCTGCGTTCCGGTGGCCTGGTTCGGCGCCCTGAACATCACTCCGTTCAGGCCGATTACATATCCACTGGCGCGCTTCATGATGACGCTCAGCCGCTCGATTCACGAAATCGTCTGGGCGCTGATTTTCGTCGCCGGGGTCGGGCTCGGATCGTTTGCCGGCGTGCTCGCCATTGCCATGCGTTCGGTGGGATTCATCGCCAAGATGGCCTCCGAAGCCATAGAAGACATCGACAAGGAACCTGTTGAAGCGATACGCGCCGTCGGCGGCAATGGATTTCAGGTGGTGCGTTACGCCATCCTGCCGCAGATTCTGCCGGTGGTCATCGGCGTGATCATTTTCGAGTGGGAGATCAACATCCGGCGCTCGGCGGTGCTCGGGCTCGTCGGTGCGGGAGGCCTGGGCCTGGCTTTTTTCCGCCAGATGAACACCTTCAACTACCCCGGCGTGACCACGGTGATCCTCGCGATCCTCGCTCTGATTCTGCTCGGCGAGGTGCTTTCGTACTTCAGCCGTCGAGCCGTGATCTGATTCAAAGCTTTTGAAGCTCCGGTGAACGCGCAGTCGAACAGCCTGGCTTCGCAGAGCGCGCCGCGCGAATGGCGCCGCTTTCATTTCCCCCGCGACATCGTTCGCTGGGGCGCGCTTCTGGGCGTCCTCATTTTTCTCGCCTGGACGACCGAGTATCTCGGCATACCGCTGGAGCGCTTCGTGAGCATGTGGCCGAAGCTCTTCGCCGTTTTCACCGATCGCTATTATCCGCCGGACATCGACTACGTGCTCGAGCGCGACTACCTGGCTTCAGTGGTCGACACCATTCAGATGGCGTACCTGGGAATGCTGTTCGGCGTTGTGGCCTCGATTCCGCTGGCATGGTTCGCCGCTTTCAATATGAGCCCGAACCGTTTAGCCGTTTATCCCGCCGGGCGCTTCGTGCTGATGTGTGCCCGTGCGGTCCACGAGACCATCTGGACCATACTATTCGTCACCATACTCGGCTTCGGGATGCTCGCCGGCGTGCTCGCCTTGACCGTGTTTTGCATCGGGTTTGCCGGCAAGCTTTTCGCGGAAGAAATCGAAGCCATCGACCCGGGGCCGGTAGAGGCAATTCGCGCCACCGGAGCGAATCAAGTCCAGGTGATGATTTACGGGGTCTGGCCGCAGGTGCGGGTGGCGTTCACCGGCATCGCCATTTACACCTGGGACGTCGCCTTCCGCGCCGCCACGGTAGTGGGATTCTTCGGTGCCGGCGGGATGGGGTGGTATCTGAAGCGAAACGTTTATCAGATCGAGAGTGAGCGCGTTGCGGCGATCCTTCTCTCCATTATCGTGCTGGTCATGCTGTCGGAGATCGTTTCCGCCTGGGCGAGAGCGCGCGTGGCAAAGGCAAAGTGATTCGATCTCCAATGAATCATTCCGGGGACTACTCATGGCAGAAACGCTTTTCGAGCTGAACGGAGGGCGCTACCAGCGTCCGAACAAACCCCTTGTGGTGGTGTGTATCGACGGGGGCGATCCCGCATACCTGGAAGCGTCCCTGGAGGCGGGCATCATTCCCAATACCGCGAGATTCATGAAAGACGGGTTTTATGCCGTGGTGGACGGCACGGTGCCGAGCTTCACCTGCCCGAATAACATGTCGATTATCACCGGTTCGCAGCCGAGCGTGCACGGTATTTCGGGTAACTTTTATCTCGATCCGGCAACCCGTGAGCCGGTGGTCATGACCGGCCCCGAGCTGCTGCGCTCGCGCACGGTGCTGGCCGAGTATGCGCACTGCGGACTGAAAATCGTATCGATTACCTCCAAGGACAAGTTGCGGCAACAGCTGCAGAAAGGCCTCGATCTCTCGCAGGGGCACGTCAGTTTCTCGGCCCAGTACGCGGACCGCTGTACGCTGGCGGAAAACGGGATAGAGAACGTCCTCCAATACGTTGGCATGTCGCAGCCGGACATGTACTCTCCGGAGCTTTCCCTTTTCGTGCTCGAGGCGGGAATTCGCCTGCTCGAGGATCGGCGCCCCGACGTTCTTTATCTATCCCTTACAGACTTCGTGCAGCACAAGTACGCGCCGCGCGAGCCCGAAGCGCTGGATTTCTATACCCGGCTGGATGACGCCTTCGGAAGGCTGGCGGCGCTGGGGGCGGTGGTGGGTCTGACCGCCGACCACGGTATGAACGACAAAGCCAAAGAAGACGGTTCTCCTAACGTCATTTTCTTACAGGACGTCCTCGACGAGGCGCTGGGTAACGGGCAGACAAAAGTCATCTGTCCCATTACCGATCCTTTCGTCGCCCATCACGGCGCTCTCGGCGGCTTCGTGCGTGTCTACTGTAACGAAGGCGCAGATCCGGAAGCGGTGATCCGAGTCGCGCGCTCGCTTCCCGGGGTCGAGTCGGTCTGGGACAAACGGTCCGCGGCGCGGATGTTCGAGCTGCCCGCGGATCGCGAGGGTGACGTGGTGGTCATTAGCGAAGCGGGCACCTGCATCGGCGCGGCTGAAGCCGAGCACGATCTGGAAGGCCTCAAGGGACACCGGTTGCGAACCCATGGTGGCGTGTCCGAGGCGCGGGTTCCGTTCATTGTCTCCGAGCCTCTGAACGACGCGTACTGGATACGCGCGGCGGGCGGGCGGCTTCGCAGCCACCACATTTTCGAGTTCACCGCCAACGGCACCTTAAGGTAATCGGGCACCCGGAGATAAGCCAATGGCACGCACGGCAAGAGCCGCGGTTTACGAGAAACCGAACGCGCCCTTCGTCATTCGCGAATACCCCCTGGTTGATCCCGGGCCCGGCGAAGTTTTGGTTCGGATCACCATGTCCACCATTTGCCGCTCCGATATTCATTCTTACGAGGGAAAGCGGCCCAATCCCTGTCCCGGCATCCTCGGCCACGAAATCATCGGCACCGTGGAGCAGATCGGAGCCAAAGTGGGCTCGGATATGCGCGGATCAACGCTTGCCCCGGGCGATCGGGTGACCTGGA
Source organism: Gammaproteobacteria bacterium (assembly GCA_035471965.1). Taxonomy (GTDB): domain Bacteria; phylum Pseudomonadota; class Gammaproteobacteria; order HK1; family HK1; genus CAMYJH01. The sequence continues at coordinate 1,321 of DATIPL010000018.1, read as the reverse complement.
CAGAGTATTTTTTCGAGGGTGAGTGCTGGCATCGTGATGTGCTCGACATGCCGCAGAAATGTCCCGGGATTCGCAAGTACGGTCACGATCTGGCCGCCGACCCGCCTCACTTTCTCGGCGGATTCGCCGAATATTGCTATATCCAGCCGGGTACCGGGATCCTGAAGCTTCCCGATGCGCTCTCCGACGAGGAAGCGACCCCGCTCAACTGCGGCGTCGCCACCATGATTTCGGTGACCGAGGCCGCGGCCATCGGCATGGGAGACGCGGTGGTCGTGCAGGGGCTCGGTCTGCTCGGCCTCTACGGCTGCGCCATGGCCAAGGCCCGCGGCGCGCGCCTGGTCATCGGTCTGGACGCGGTGCCGGCACGGATGGAAACGGCGCGACGATTCGGCGCTGATGAAGTCTTGAACGTAGAGTCAGGCGAGCCGAAGGACCTCATTGAACAAGTGCGAAAACTCTGTCCGCCCGACGGCGCCGACGTCGTGGTGGAAGTCTGCGGCGTACCCGAGGTGATTCCGGCCGGACTGGAAATGCTGAGAACCGGAGGACGCTACGTGCTCGGCGGTGTCGTCAACCCCGACGCCAACGTCACTATCGATGCCAATGTGCTGCTGCGCAAGTGGATAATGCTCAAGGGGATTCACAACTATCACCCGCGTCATTTGATCCAGGCGCTGGATTTCGTCATGGGCAATCGACACCGATTTCCCTTCGGGGAAATCGTAGATTCCAAGTTCGCCCTGGACGACCTGGGCGAAGCATTCCGGCGCGCGTCCGAGCGCAGCGTGCTCAGGGCCGCAATCGTCCCTTGAGTGACGGCAACCCGAATGGCGCTGCTCTCGTGAAACAGGAAATTATCGATGACGGCAGAAATTTCTTTCGATGTCAGAGGCCTTTACATCGGTGGCCGCTGGGTCGACGCGGTGGACGGCGGCAGCTTCCCATCGATCAATCCGTCGACCGGTGAAAAGCTCGCCGACGTGCCCTTCGCCGGGGAATCGGATGTGGACCGGGCGGTGGCGGCGGCCAGGGACGCATTCCCCGGGTGGAGCCGCACGCCGGTGCGCGAGCGCGCCGGAGCGCTGAACACGCTCGCCGGGCGTATTCGCGAGCACGTGGACGAGCTGGCGTTACTCGACGCATACGATTCCGGAAACTCAGTCAAAGGCATGCGCGGCGACATGCACTGGACCGCGGACACCCTGGACTACTTCGCCGGCCTGATTACGGAGATAAAAGGCGAAACTTTCGCCCCCGGGCCGCGGCACCTGAACCTGACGCGCCGTCAGCCCTATGGCGTGGTCGGCAAGATCAATCC
>DATIPL010000017.1:0-9302 GCA_035471965.1 Gammaproteobacteria bacterium | reverse complement strand
CATGCCCGAAAACGCTCAACGCTCTCATCCTGAAGATGCTGAACAGAGCGCCTGAGGACCGGCCCCAATCCATGGCCGAGGTAAAGGCAGTACTGAGGAGTGGTTGAAAATCGGGAATTCAAGCCACGGCCATTTACGGAGAAACACCGACGTCCTGGAAGTTCGAGAAGCCATTGATCTGCGACGATCCGGATTACGGACGATCGTATTCCATATCCGTAGTGGCTATATATCATCGCCACACACTACATTAATCGGATAGACGCTGGTGAAACAAAGAAGATCTGTAATCAAAAAGAGCAAAAGAATTGCAGGCGCCGCCCCGATGCCAGTAAGACCAGCATCTTGACCTACGGAAAGCTCGTCGTGCTTGCTGACGATCTGCTGCACCCCCCTGTCGGACAAACCGGCAACGCTCTTCACCGCTTTGTCCGACGGTCGCCGGCCGAGGGCATCGGGTTATGCCGGGCGCGTGCCTTTGAGTAGTATCCGGTGCAGCAGCCTGCGGTCACCGGGCCTGAGATCGGTGCTGGCCCGGTGCATGGTGCAGCGGTTGTCCCAGATGAGGAGGTCGCCTTCGCGCCAGCGGTGACGGTAGTGAAACCGTTGCTCGAACGCGGGGGCGTAGAGCGCGTCCAGCAGCACGTCGCTCTCTTCAAGTGACAGACCTTCGATATGGTCGATGCGGTTGGGATTCAGGTAAAGCGATTTGCGCCCCGTCTCCGGATGGGTGCGCACCAGAGGATGGGAGACGTCCGGCATCTTCTTTTCATCCTCGCCGGCCAGCTTCGCCACCCTGGCGCCCGCGCGCCGACTCACGTACTTGTGCACCGCGCGCACGTTTGCGATGCGTTGCTGGGCTGCGTCGTCCAGGGCTTCGTACGCCGCGTACATGTTGGCGAACCAGGTGTCGCCGCGGCCGTTCGGGATCCGGAGCGCGTAGAGCATCGTCGCCTTGGCCGGAACCTCGAGGAAGGAGTCGTCGGTGTGCCAGTAGGGCCCGCGCACGATAGGCGCGCCGTCGCCCGCCCGGTCGCGATTGTCGACGCTGGAAACCAGCGAAATGAGCGGCACTGTCTGATGGAGAAAGTGCTTGACCAGTTGCTCCTGGGGTTGTCCGAAAATCCCGGCGGCGCTGACGTAACGGGACGGCGTCAGTCGCTGCGCGCGGACACACAGCACGAGATGGTCGAGAAAGGCGTCGTTCAGAGCGGCGGCCGCCGCTTTCCCCGCCGGCGCGCTCAAATCCAGCCCGGTGATCTCGGCCGCCATCATTTCGCTCAGCGGCGTGACCTTCACTCCTTTCGCCTGCATCATCGCGGACACGGTTTACGACGAGCTTTGAATTACTTCCTGCCGTTGCCCGTCGCGGCGGTGAGCACGCCCAGGGTGATGAACACGCTGCCGGCGAAATAGCGCTGCGCGCGCAAGACGCCGGCGTGGCTTTTGAGCCACTGGCCGAAGCTTCCGGCGGCGATCGCGTAGGCACCGTCGCTCAGGATGCCAAGCAGAGCGAAAACGACCCCGAGCAGAATCATTTGCAGCGCTACGTTTCCCCGGGATACGTCCACGAACTGTGGCAGGAAGGCGAGAAAGAAGAGCGCGGTCTTGGGATTGAAGACGTTGACGATCACGCCCTGGACGAAAATCTCGCGCAGGCGCTTGTACGCGACCACGATGTCCGTCTCCACCGGATCGGCGACCAGGAACTTGCGGATACCGAGATAAATGAGGTAGCCGGCTCCGATGAGCTTGACCACGTTGAAGGCCAGAGCCGATGACGCCAGCAGAGCAGAAATTCCCAGCGCCGCCGCGGCGCTGTGGACGCAGGAGCCGGCCGCTACGCCCAGCGTCGAGACCACGCCCGCAATCCGCCCCTGGTCGATGCTTCGGGCGACGATGTAAAACACCGCCGGTCCCGGCGTCACCAGAAGCACCAGCGAAGCGCCCAGAAAAACAAACAGCGTGGTGCCGTCAGGAAGCAGATGCATGGAAACGATCCCTACCTCGAGGCGCGATAATGCTAAGGGGTTGCGGCGGCGAATACCATCGCTCCGGCACCGGACCGGGAGTCCGTCCTCGAACAATCGTGACGCCGACCGCGTTTCAATAATGTGTTTATACTCGCGCTGAGCACAATGCGGACACGGCAATGGACAGCTCCGAAAGCGGCAGCATCCTCCTCGTCGAAGACCATCGCGACATCGCGGAGATGGTGTACGCCTACCTCGAGCACCGTGGCTACGACGTCGACTATGCCGCTGATGGGATTACCGGCCTGCACCTGGCGGTGACCAACGATTACGACGTGCTGGTGCTGGATCTGATGCTCCCCGGAATGGACGGGCTGGATCTCTGCGAAAAGCTGCGCAGGGAGGCGCGCCGGGACATCCCGGTGCTGATGCTGACGGCACGGGATGCGCTGCAGGACAAGCTCGCGGGATTGAACGCAGGGGCCGACGACTATCTGGTCAAACCTTTTGATATCCAGGAACTCGAGGCGCGAGTGCGGGCTCTGATTCGGCGGCGCCGGGGGCAGCTCAGAACGGAAGTGCTCCGCGTCGCCGATCTCAGCCTGGATACCGGTACGCTCGAGGTCCGGCGCGGTGGCAAGGAGCTGTCTCTCACTCCCATCGGACTGAAAATCCTGACCGTTCTGATGCGGGCCTCGCCGCGCGTCGTCAACCGGCGCGAAATAGAGCGCGCGGTTTGGGGCGACGTGCTGCCGGACAGCGACACCTTGAGAAGCCACGTATACAACCTGCGCAAACAGATCGACAGATCGTTCGACACTCAGCTTCTACATACGGTGCAAAGCACCGGGTACCGTCTTGCCAAGTCGGATGACGCGTAAAGTCGGACTCGGTGAACGTTTCGGACTGGCTTTCCTGCTCCAGGCGATTCTCATCGCCCTTGCGGCCGTCCTGGGCGTTTATGCCGCTGCGTTTTCCATCGAAGAAGTGCTGATCAAGCAGGCGCTGCGTGAGGAGGCGAACTACTTCTGGGAGAAACGGCAAGCGGACCCCGGATTTCCCCTGCCGGACACCCTGAATCTCACCGCCTTCATGCGCGAGGCCGGTGGAAGCGAATCGATGCCACCGGCGCTTCGACAGCTCGAGCCGGGCTTCCACCATCTTTCGGGCCAATCCGATTTCTCGGTCGTCTACGTCACGGAAAAAGAGGGCCGGCGACTGTTTCTGGTCTTCGACGGCGAGCAGGTGGGCGAACTGGCGCTTTATTTCGGCCTGGTGCCGCTCGCCAGCGTGCTCATCGTCATCTACCTGCTCACCTGGATTGGCTATCGACTTTCCAGAAGCGCGCTTTCGCCCATACTCTGGCTTTCCCGCCAGGTGCACAAGCTGGATCCGGAGGCCCCGGACGCGGCAGTGTTTTCAATCGAAAGCCTGCCCGGAAATCCGGACCGTGAAATCGTGGCGCTGGCCGACGCGCTGGAACGACTCTCCAGGCGGATCAACGAGTTCGCCGAGCGGGAACGGAACTTCACCCGTGACGCCAGCCATGAGCTGAGAAGTCCGCTGACGGTGATCAAGATTGCTGCTGACATGCTGCTGAGCGAGCAGGAGCTGGACACGCCGGCACGGAACTCGGTGCTGCGGATCCGGCGGGCCGCGGCGGACATGGAGGAGCTCACCGAGGTATTCCTGCTGCTGGCCCGGGAGTCCGAGCACGGCCTTTCCACCGATCCGGTTTGCGTCAACGACATCATTGCAGAAGAGCTCGAACGCGCGAACGTCCGGTTGGGCGCCAAGCCGGTGGAAGTGACGGTCAACTCGAGCTGCCGCCTGATCACCGAGGCCTCCGACAAGGTCGTTTCGGTCCTGTTCGGCAACCTGATCAGAAACGCCTTCGATTACACCGACAGCGGCACCGTCGCCATTCAGATCGACCCCGGGAGCGTCTCCATAGAAGACAGCGGACGGGGAATGCGCGACGAAGACGTGGACCGGGCGTTCGAGCCCTTCTACCGCGGCGGTTCGCGCCAGCGCGGGGGTCACGGTGTGGGCCTGACCATCGTCAAGCGCCTGTCCGACCGCTTCGGCTGGCCAATTCACGTCAGCAGCGAGGTTGGCGTCGGAACCCGCGTCGTCGTCGAGTTTCCGCATTCGCGCCGTGAAGGCAACGAGACTGCCAGAACCTCAGAGACCGGGACTTAAGCGACACCTTCACAAAATCTTCACTTCTCCTGCACCGGCACTTCACGCCCCCTTCGTGATCCTGTGCGCTATCCGGTTGGACCCGCGCCCGCCGGGCGCGCCACGCAAGCGAACAGGACCGCATGACCACCGCCGCAGCAGTACGCATTGACGACTCTCTCTGGCTGAGGGCCTGGCGCTGGCTCATCAACGACTCCCGGGCGATGACGATCTCCAGCGAGGCGGACGGGCGCCGCATGGACTGGATGCGGACCATGCCGTTCCTCGCGATACACCTGGCCTGCCTGGGGGCCTTCTTCACCGGCGTCAGCCCGGTAGCGGCGGCGGCCGCGATTGGCTTCTACCTCCTGCGGATGTTTTTCATCACCGCCTTTTATCACCGCTACTTCGGTCACCGGGCCTTCCGCGTCAGCCGGCCGGTGCAGTTCGTCATGGCCGTGCTCGGCTGCACCGCCGGACAGCGCGGTCCGCTGTGGTGGGCGGGTCACCATCGTGAACACCACGCGACCGCCGATACCAGCGAGGACCCGCACTCGCCCTCGCACCGCGGGATGTGGTTCAGCCACACGCTGTGGTTCCTGACCCGCAGGAGCTTTGCCCTTCAGGAGCAGCGGGTCAGGGACTGGCTCCGTTTTCCCGAGCTCAAAGCGCTGGAGCGGGTGGACTGGCTGCCTTTCGTTCTGTTCGGCGCGGGGTGCTACTTCCTGGGCGCCTGGCTGAACCACGCGGCGCCGGCGCTGGGCACCGATGGGCCGCAGATGCTCGTGTGGGGCTTCCTCATATCGACGGTGCTGCTCTACCACGCCACTTACTCCATCAACTCCCTCGCCCATCGCTTCGGTTCTCGCCGATTCGACACCGAAGACGAAAGCCGCAACAACTTCTGGCTCGCCCTGTTAACTCTCGGGGAGGGTTGGCACAACAATCATCACCGATTTCCGGCGGCCGCCCGTCAGGGGTTCTACTGGTGGGAGATCGACATTTCCTATCTGCTGCTGCGGGGACTGTCCGCGGCGGGGCTGATCAAGGATCTACGGCCGGTTCCCGACCACGTGCTCGACTGCGATCCGCGGGCAGAGACGAAAAGCCCATGAACGTCGCCATCGTCGGAAGCGGAATCTCGGGCCTCACCGCCGCGCACGTGCTGTCGCGAAAGCACCGGGTCAAGGTGTTCGAGTCCGGTGATTATATCGGCGGCCACACCAACACCATCGACGTTCGCGAAGGCGACCGCAGCATCCCGGTGGACACCGGCTTCATCGTCTTCAACCAGCCGAACTATCCGAACCTGTGCCGTTTATTCGATCAGCTGGGCGTCGAATCGCGGGAATCGGACATGGGCTTCAGCGTGCGCTGCGAGAAAAGTGGGATCGAATACAATGGCAGCAGCCTCGACTTACTGTTCGTTCAGCGCAGCAATGTCGTTCGGCCAAGTCACTGGCGGATGATTGTCGAGATCCTGCGTTTCCACCGCGAAGCTCCGGCACAGCTACGGGAAGGACTTGACGATTCGATCTCGGTCGGCAGCTACTTGACCAGACATCGATTCAGCAGCGCCTTCGAACGGCGCTATCTCCTGCCCCTGGGGGCATCGCTCTGGTCGTGCAGTGCGGCACAGTTCAGCAGCTTTCCCATGCGCTTCGTGATCGAGTTTCTGCAAAATCACCGGATGCTGCAGGTGGAAGGGCGACCGGTGTGGAAGACCGTGCGCGGCGGATCTCGGGAATACGTGCGACGTCTGGTCTCCCGGATGAAGGCAGACGTGCGGCTGAACACCCCTGTTGCCGGCGTGCGCCGGAAGGCGAACGGCGTAGACGTGAGACTCATCGACGGTCCCACGGAACGCTTCGACGAGGTGGTGATGGCCTGCCATGCCGACCAGAGCCTTCACCTGGTGGAAGATGCCGACGGGCTGGAGCATGACGTTCTGGTGCGGTTCCCGTACCAGCCCAACGAGGTAGTGCTGCATACCGACACCCGAATGCTGCCGGCGCGAAGGAAGGCCTGGGCCAGCTGGAATTACCGGATCCCCCAGCGCGCGCGGAGCGACGTCACCGTCAGCTACAACATGAACATGCTTCTGGGGATTGAAAGCGAACGCACCTATTGCGTTTCCCTGAATCTCGCCTCTGAAATCGATCCGTCGAAGGTGATCCGGCGTATCCGCTACGAGCATCCGCTGTTCACGCCCGGTCGCTCCGTCGCCCAGAGTTACCACGGCGATCTCATCCGGCGCCGGGGGATCTCCTACTGCGGCGCCTATTGGGGTTACGGTTTTCACGAGGACGGCGTGCGCAGCGCCTTGAACGTTTGCGCCGCATTCGACCAGGGTCTGGAGCGGGCGGCGTGAACAGCTGCGTCTACGAGGGCTGGGTGGATCACCACCGGAGATTGCCGCGACGGCACCGGTTTCGCTACCGCATTTTTCTCATGTATCTCGACCTGGCCGAGCTGCCCGATCTCTTCGAGAAGCGATGGCTCTGGTCGGCAAAGCGGCCTTCCCTTGCGTGGTTCCGGCGCCGCGATCACTTCGGCGACCCTGATCTGCCTCTGGGCAGCGCGGTGCGCTCGCTGGTGGAACGCGAGGCAGGCGAGCGGCCGGACGGTCCAATCCGGCTGCTGACGCATCTGCGTTACTTCGGCTACTGCATGAATCCCGTGAGCTTCTTCTATTGCTTCGACCAAGACGACGAGAACGTCGAATTCATCGTCGCCGAGGTCAACAACACCCCCTGGGGAGAACGCCACTGCTATGTGCTCGACTGCCGATCGGGTCAGACCTCGAGTGACCGCTACCGCTTCGAATTCGACAAGCAGTTTCATGTCTCGCCTTTCATGCCGATGAGCCAGCGCTACCGCTGGACCCTGTGGAAGCCCGGGACCCATCTCGGCGTGCACATGGAAAACCGGGCGCAAGCCAAGCGCCAGTTCACCGCCACCATGCTGCTCGAACGCCGCGCGCTGAGCGGTGCAACCCTGGCGCGGGTGCTGATGCGCTATCCGCTGATGACCGCGCGCGTCGTCTTCGCCATCTACCGGCAGGCCCTCGCGCTTTGGCTCAAGGGCATGACTTTTTATACCCATCCCAAACATCTTCCGCCTGAAGGGGCCAAACGATGAATACAGAACCCGCTGTTTCAACGCTTCCGCACCGGCCTGCGAGCCGGACCGGACGCGGCGTCGATTACTGGATGCGCGCCCGGGTGAAGAGACGGCTCGAAGGCTTGCAGTCCGGGCGCATTGTCGTGCGCGATCCCTGGGGCGAATGGTCGGCGGGAATGGACGGGGATCTTTCGACCGATCTCCTGGTGTCCGATCCCGGCTTCTACCGCTCGCTCGTTCTGGGCGGCGAACTCGGCGCTGCGCGCGCCTACATGGACGGCCATTGGCAGAGCAGCCGTCTCACCGATCTCTTCCGGATCCTGCTGCGCGACACCGAACGTCTGGACGAAATGGAAGGCAGCTTTGCCGCAGTGGCCGGGGCCGCTTCGCTTCTTCGCCACCTTTTCAATCGGAACACGCGAAGGGGCAGCCGAAAGAATATCCACGCCCATTACGATCTCGGCAACGATTTCTTCGCCCTGTTCCTCGATCCCACGCGGACCTACTCCTCGGGGATCTTCGAGCAGCCCGGGGCGACGCTGGAGCAGGCGTCCATCGCCAAGCTGGATCGGATCTGCCGCAAGCTCTCGCTTGGGCCCGCCGACAAGGTCGTCGAGATCGGAACCGGATGGGGCAGCTTCGCTATTCACGCGGCCAGCCGATACGGCTGTCACGTCACCACCACCACCATCTCCGAAGAGCAGTTCGAGTTCGCCCGCGAGCGCGTTCGCGAATGCCGGCTCGAGGAACGCGTCACGCTGCTGAGACGTGATTACCGGGATCTTGAGGGAACGTTCGACAAGCTGGTTACCATCGAGATGATCGAGGCCGTGGGTCACGAGTATCTGGCGCAGTTCTTCGCCAAGTGCGCGGGTCTGCTGAAGGCGGACGGCGCCATGCTGATCCAGGCCATCACCATGCCGGACCAGCGCTACGCGCAGTATCTCAAGGGCAGCGACTTCATCCGGCGGTATATCTTTCCGGGAAGCTGCGTGCCCTCTCTTTCCGCGATGATGGAGTCGGCGCGCAAGCGGACGGATCTCCGTCTTTGCCACCTCGAGGACATCGCCCCCCACTATGCGAGGACGCTCGAGACCTGGCGTCAGCGCTTCGTTCAGAACCTGGATGCCGTTCGTGATCTCGGTTATCCGCCTGAGTTCCAGCGCATGTGGCTCTACTATCTGCACTACTGCGAGGCGGGCTTCGCGGAGCGTTACCTGGGCACGCTGCAGCTTCTGTTTCGAAAGCCGCGCTGCGGCATGGCGCCGCTGCTCGGCGCCCTGTGAGCTTGCCCGACCCCATGACGCATCCGATTACGAACTTCGTCCTTTTCCAGATCTGCTGGCTGGCCAACTGTGTCGGCGCCGGCGCCGGCTGGCCCCTGGCCGGACCCCTGCTCACTGCGGTCTGGATTGTTCTGCATCTGGTCGCTCTGGGCGGGCGCCGGTTAATCGAGGGCCGGATTCTTCTAGCGGCCGCGGCAGTCGGGTACGCAGCAGACTCACTACTGGTGCTGTCCGGCTTTATCGAATTTCCGCCGCACGCGCGGCTGGGAGGACCGAGCCCGCTGTGGATGGTGGCGCTGTGGGTGGCCTTCGCCGCCACCTTGCGCCATGCGCTTCGCTGGCTCGGCAACCGCTACGTGCTGGGCGCGCTGCTCGGCGCCATCGGGGGGCCGGTCGCCTATCGTGCCGGCGAGGCGTTGGGCGCAGTTCGAATTCCCGACCCGCTTCCGGGACTGACCGCGGTGAGTGTCGAATGGCTGGTCGCCATGCCGCTGCTGCTCGGCCTGACGGCGCTGTTCGAGCCGCGCGCCATCGATCCCGTGAACGCCTCAAACGAAACGGAGCGAAGCTGTTGACCGCGCAGCACATCTTCTTTACCGGATGGGCCGGCGTCGCGACCATCATGCTCATTCTGTGGCTCGTCCAGTGGCGCACCAGAAACGCGGGCATCGTCGACGTTGCCTGGGCGTTCGGTACCGGCGTGCTCGGTATCTGGGTGGTGCTGGTCTCCGCGCAGGCC
>DATIPL010000016.1:0-2179 GCA_035471965.1 Gammaproteobacteria bacterium | reverse complement strand
TCGGCCATTCGCGACACTACCGGCTTCAGCTTTCTGTTCGTAACCGATCTGCACGGGCGCTGGATCTACGGCCCGGACACGATTCAGTCCGGAACCAGTAAGCGCTCTCCGCTGCAGCAGGAAGTGAGCAACTTCGGGGCTGCCGGCGTCGGTATCGAAATCTACGCGCCGATGGACCTCGCCATGGTAAGCACCAGGCTGGCCCAGAACGTGGTGATTCCCCTGGTGGACACGCCGCGCGCCGGTCCGACCAGCCGAGAATTCGAAGATCGCGCATTCGTCGTGCGCGCCATTGCCCCCATTCGTGACTTCAACGGCACCATCGTCGGCATGATCGATGGCGGCGTCGTTCTCAACAAGAACTTCGATCTGGTGGACGAGATCCGTGATCTCGTCTTCGCCGAGGAAAGTCTACCCGTCGGCAGTATCGGCACCGTGGCTCTTTTTATGGGCGACGTGAGCGTGAGTACCAATGTGCCTCTGGAAGACGGCAGCCGTGCCCTGGGCACGCGGGTATCTGCCGCGGTACGGGACGCGGTTCTGGTGGACGGGCACACCTGGGTGGACCGGTCCTTCGTGGTCAATGACTGGTACATCTCGGCGTACCGTCCGCTGGTGGACGTGTTCGGTCAGCGCGTGGGCATGCTGTACACGGGATTCCTCGAGTCGCCGTTTCGAGACGCCTACCTGCGCACGCTGGGCATTTCCCTTCTGCTGGTGTTCATCGGAATCCTGATTGCCGCCGCGCTCGCCATGCGCTGGGCTAAATCCATCTTCAAACCCATCGAATCCATCGTCTCGGTGGTGCACGCGCTGCAGGCAGGAGACGAAGACAAGCGAATCGGCGAAGTCGCTTCCCGCGACGAGATTGGAGAGCTGGCGAGAGAGTTCGACCGCACCCTGGACCTGCTCAAGCTGCGAAACGAGGAAGTGCGCACGGCCGCTGAAATACTGGAGACGAAGGTCGAGGAACGCACCCAGGAGCTGAAGGATAAGAATCTGAGGCTCGAAGAAACCATCGAGCTGCTGCATCAGACGCGCCAGCAGCTGGTCGCCGCCGAAAAGCTCGCCGCCCTTGGTGAGCTCACCGCGGGTGTTGCCCACGAGATCAACAATCCAATTGCCGTGATCCAGGGCAACCTGGAGCTGCTTCGCCATGAATTGGGCGACGACCTGGGCGAATCCGAGGTGGAGTTCGATCTCATACTGGGACAGGTCCAGCGTATTCATACCATAGTCGACAAGCTGCTCAGCTACTCTCGCCCGTCCCGGCGCCAGGGCAGCGCACCGGTAGTCGATCTGCGGCGCGTGGTGGCCGACACGCTGCTGCTGGTCGAACACGAGCTCAACAGCAAGCAACTCACCGCGAAAACGGATTTCCGCGAGACGCTGAAGGTACGCGTTGATGCGCGCGAGCTGCAGCAGGTGCTCGTCAATCTGTTGGTCAACGCGGCTCAGGCTTCGCCAGAAGGCGAATGCATCGAAATTTATACCCGAAACTGGGAAGATCGGGGCGTCGTCATCAGCGTGAGGGACCATGGCAAGGGCATAGCGCCGAAACATCTGCCGCGCGTTTTCGACCCATTTTTCACTACCAAGAAATCCGGCGGCACGGGACTGGGACTCTCCGTGAGCATAGGGCTCGTTCAGGGTTATGGAGGCGATATCAAGGCGCGCTCGGAAAATCAGAAAGGCGCGATCTTCGAGGTTTATCTGCTCACCGAGCCGGTGATCGCCACACCGTCTGAAATAAGTTCGGAGAGTATCGTGACCGCGCCCATTCGCAGCGCCGCTTCACAAGGGTGATTTCAAATGAACGAAGACACTTTCAATATCCAGATCCGGAAGTTCCTCAAGAAGGTCGGCATTACCTCCCAGCGGGAGATTGAAAAGGCTGTTCGCGAAGCCGTCGAACAAGGAAAACTCAAGGGGAACGAGAAGCTCGATGCGGTCGTTGTGCTCAAGGTGCCCAAGGCGGGCGTCGACGTGGAGATCGACGACACCATCGCGCTCGAATAGCGAGCCTTCGCGGACAATTTGATGACCTGAAGGTTGCCGGGCTGTGGCGCGCCGGCCGCACATGACCTGCGCCGGCACGTGATCTGTAGAGCCGGCTCACTCATGAAAAGCCCCGCCGTTTTTGTCGAACGAGCGGGGCTCGAAATCAAAGCCGACCATC
>DATIPL010000015.1:0-3606 GCA_035471965.1 Gammaproteobacteria bacterium | reverse complement strand
GTCGCCCTTGCGACGATAAGCATTGCCGCGGTCGTAATGGACGATGGCAAAATCACAATCGGATATCGGCTTCCCGAAAAGCGCGCGCGCATCGATGATCGTAGAACGTGTCGGAATTCGAAGCTCGCGGAGCGTTTGCTCACGATTCATCGTGTCGTTTCCGCGGACTGTTGTCGTGCTACCGGGCGAAGGGCCGCCAACAGAACGCCACCGAACTGAAAACGGATTTGTCCTCTTCCGGGATTCGGTGTCTGATTCGCTTTGGCGCGATAAGGACACGACTTGCGCGCGGAAAACGAGGTCGAGTTCGATTCTGGTCGATGAGCGGCGGTTGATACCGATCGGGACGCTTGACCGGGCAAGTCAGCACATCTCGAACCGCGCCTCGATTTCAGGTGGCGCACGCAGCGTCTGGAGCACAACGCACGATTGCTCGGCGGCAGCCTCGAGCTTTGCGACAAGGCGAGGGTCCGTCCCGCCCCTGACACGCAGGCGCACAAGACATTGCATCGCTTGAAAGCCGACGGGCACCGTCGGGTCGACCATCATGGTGCCGCGCACATCCACGTCGCCAGCGACGGTGACCTCGAGGAACTCGAGCTCTACCGCTAGAAGATTCGCGAGCATGCGTACCGAGGAATCCAGGCAGGCGGCGAGCGCGGAGCACAGGATGTCCCCCGGCGTGGGTGCGTCGTGAATGCCGCCGAGGGCGCTGTGAACGCCCACCGGCAGTTTCGCTCCGCATCCGGGCATCGGTTCCACCGTGGAATGATACGGATCGCTTGCGTCTGCACCGGATGTCCGCGCCCGGTCCACCACCCGCGCAGAATCGGGGGCGGTTCTGTACTTCGTTCTCAGGGGTGCTTGTGCCTGGCGCACGTTCAATGCGTTCATTGGACCGGGTCCTGTCAGTGGATGGGTGGGGTTCAGCGGATCGCGGCCCACTGGGGACTCGCGATCCGCCGGATCGACGGATTGAATGACTCGAAGATTGCTCATGCACGCTCAGCGGGATATCACCACCTCGAGGTAGTCCGACGGCGCGACCATGGTGCCGTCCGTCGCCCGATTGTGGCGCGCGATCAGCCGCTCCAGATCAGCGCGCAGGGACTCACGTGACGCCCCGTCGAGGGCCTCGAAGGCCTTCAGCGTAGGTCCGTAGTAGGTGCCGAAGACATCGAGCCAGTGCCGCGGCGAGTGATAACGAAAGTTGAACTGCCGCGGGGTTATGCCGATGTCCGACACATGCGGGCGGAAATGCTGTTCAAGAAACGCCTCCGTGCCCCAGGCCGCTGGCGAGGCGACCCCCGGCGGAGGCGGCAGGTGCCGGCCGACGGTCTTGAAAAGCTGTCCGATGAAGCCGTCGGGCGTCCAGTTGGCGAGCCCGATCTTTCCCCCTTTCCTGCATACCCTGATCAGCTCCGATGCGGCTCTTGCCTGGTCGGGGGTGAACATCACGCCGAACGTGGATACGACGTTGTCGAAGCTCGCATCGGCGAACGGCAGATCTTCGGCGTCGGCCTCCTGGTAGTCGATGGCAAGGTTCTCTGCCGCGGCCCGAATCCGCGACTGGTCGAGCAGTGAAGGCACATAATCGGTCGAGATCACCTTACAGAAGCGGCGCGCCGCGGCGAGAGAGGCATTGCCGTTGCCGGCGGCGACGTCGAGCACGCTCTGGCCCGAGCGGATGTCCAGGGCCTCGCACAGCGATTCGCCCGTGATCTGAAGCGTGACGCCGACGCGGCCATAGTCGCCGGCTCCCCAGGTGGCCTGCTGCTTGGTTTTGATGGCGGCGTAGTCCGGCGATGCGCCGGTCGTCGCCACGTTTGCGGTTGTCATCTCACTCTCCTGTCGGTCTGGTTTGCGGGTTCAAAAGGTCAACTGCCGGCCCGGTCCATTTCGGCACCCGACCGTGGGGAGAAAGGTTAAGAAGCCCCGGGAAACGGTGCTTGAGGGAAACGTGTGCTTTTGTGGGGGATTGCGTGACGAGCCCGGCTGGGGCTCGAGCGCGGCTTACTGCAGGTTCAGCAGGCTGCCACCCAGGTCCCGGCCCAACAGGGGAAAAACCTGAGCGGGCGCGAGATCCGGCTTGACGCGGTAAGCGTCTTTGAGCGCCGTGAGCGCGAGATGCGCATCACCCCGTAGCAGGTGGACTCCGGCGACTACGACCCGCGGTATGTAATTTCGGTCGTCGCGCTGACAGGCCAGCTCGCCCTCGCGCAGGGCGCCCTCCAGATCCTTCGACCGCATGAGAGCGAGCGCCAGCAGCGCGCCCCAAATGGACAGTCGGCTGTCGAGGGGAGAGATATTGATTCCGTGGGTCAGGTGTTGAACGGCTTCTTCGATTCGCCGGGTGGCCAGACAGACCGAGCCCAATGCCGCCCACGCCTGGGCGTTGGCGGGATTGATTTCAACCGCCTTTCTCAGTATCGGTAAGGCCCTGTCCGGATAGCCGATATCCGCAAGCGCGCAACCCGCGAACCCGAGCACCGTCGAGTCCATGCTGTCGAGCTGGAGCGCGTGCTCGGCGGCACCGAGGGCCTCGGTCTTGACCTTTTCCCTGTCGCCGATCAGCCCGACACGATCTCCAAGGCCCACCACCAGCGCCAGGTAAGCCGGCGCCAGGGCGAAATCCGGGTCGAGCTTCCAGCTCCGGCGCAGCAACTCGGAAGCGGTGGCAAAAGACTCCGGATGCCAGCCCTTGAGCGCCAGTACGCTGCTCGCTTCGAGAAACAGCTGCTGCGCGTTCGGCTCACCGCCGGCCCCGCGAACCGTGTTGTAAATCGCGCGGTGAAGCTGAGGCTCCAGCTTCGCGATGATCGCCGTGACGGCCTGGTCCTGGGCGGCATCGAGCGGAAAGGGCAGCGCAAACTGCTCCGCCCACAAGCGGAAACCCGATTTCGCATCGGAGAGCTGGACGTTGACGCGATAGCCGCCGTCGCGTGACTGCAGCCTGCCTTCGAGCACATAGTCGATCCCGATGTCCTCGTGGATCTGCCGCGCGCTCGGGGCGATATCTCTACCGACATATCTGTCCGTCTGGTTGCTCAAACGCAACAGAGGAATGCGGGTGAGAACGGTACCCAGATCGCCGCTCAGGCCCTCGGCCAGCCGCGCCGCGTTCCGATCATCCGACAAGCTGCGAAACGGAAGCACCAGCAAAGACGGTCCGGTCCCGCCGCGTCGCGCGGAATCCGCGCTGCGCGTCTTCGAATCCGGATCAGCATTGACGCCGTCGAATTCGACGTTGGCCACAAACCGGAACCCGCGGCCCCGGACGGTCTCGATGTAGCGTTGGGTGTCGCCGCTGTCACCCAGCGCCTTGCGCGCGCTCTTGACACAGGTCGACACCGTCGCGTCCGACACCAGGCGTCCGCGCCATACCGATGCGATCAGATCATCACGGGAGAATACCCGCCCCGGATTCCTGGCGAAGTGGGCGATTAGATCGAATACCTTGGGCTCTACCCGGCGCCGTTTCCCCTTCCGGCGCAGTTCGAAGCGGTCGAAATCCAATCGGAATTCACCAAAGCTCAGGTTCAAGCGCGGGCCCCGGTCCACTTCGTGCCGACGAAGTTCAGGAGAAGTTGGTTAAATCTTAAATTT
>DATIPL010000014.1:0-2323 GCA_035471965.1 Gammaproteobacteria bacterium | reverse complement strand
GAAGCGTGGGCGGGGACGCGACCGCCCAAACGCACGAACATGCGCATCATTTCGCGGCACTCCACCTGGGACAAAAACACCACCTCACCTTCGTCGAGAATTCCAAGATTCACCGATTCGCCGGAATCCTCCACCAGCCTGCGCATGAACGGCCGCGCCGTGGCGACGAAGTCGCGGTTGGCGAGAAAGGCGTTGCCCACGACGAAAGTGCGTACCCCGACGAACCATAAGCCTCGCTCAGTGTCGAGCTCGGCAAATCCCTGCTGGTCAAGCGTGGCCAGAAGCCTGTGGGTGGTGGAAGGAGGGAGCCTGGCGCGACGGGCCAGATCGGTGAGCGAAATGCCTCGCTCCGCCGCGGCCGCCAGATGCTCGAGCAGGGCCAGTGCCCGGGACAGCGACTGAACCTGGCCGCTGCCTTCGCCGGCGGCGGATTTGACCGGGCGTCCGCGACGGCGCGAGCGCTTGAGAACGGGTGAGGCGCTGGTGTCGTTCATAGGCGTGACGCGCTGAAACAGTTTCCTGAATGCCCGGAATTTTCGCCATTGGCGGCTTTCCCCTGCCGCGCAATCGCATGTTTTACTTCAGCGAAGGCGATTTTTTCACAATCCGGAATAATTTTCTATTGCGCTTGACTTGACCCTCCCCGAGATTACACTGGCGCCAAGATCGCATTGCCGCCGCCGCTTCCCGGACGGCATTTCTCCGGTGAATCCGTAATCCCGCGGCAACGCGAGTGCCCCTTTCTTACATCAAGAATTCAGACAGCGAGCCGGTCAAACACCAGGGCGGCCGCGTTTTCTCAGGCTCGAGCGGGGATCGAGGTGTTCAACGAACGGGGCCAGGAGGAGGTATTCGATGAAGATCTGCGTAATCGGCGCGGGCGCCATCGGGGGGCTTGTGGCTGCACACCTGGCCCGCGCCGGCGAGACGGTCTCGGTCATCGACGTCGGAGATCACCTGGCCGCGATTCAGAAATACGGTATCAAGCTGATCAGTCCGGACGGCAGCGAGGCCGTTGTTTCCGATATCCAGGCCAGCGAAAGCTACGATCGGCCCGGGCCCCAGGATCTGGTGGTGCTGGCGGTCAAGACCAACGTGCTGTCCGAGGTGGCGCCCAGGCTCGAACCGCTCCTCGCTGAGAACACCATCATCCTTCCGCTTCAGAACGGGATCCCGTGGTGGTATTTCCAGCGCTTCGATGTCCCTTACGAAAACAGACCGGTGGAGTCGGTGGATCCGGGCGGAAAGATCGCCGCCGCCATCGACCCCGAACGGATCCTGGGCTGCGTCGTCTACCCGGCAGGCGAGATCGTGTCGCCGGGGGTCATCAGGCACGTGGAAGGCAATCGTTTCCCCGTCGGCGAGCTCGACGGCACGACCACGGAACGCGCGGAAAAAATCGTCGCGCTGATCAAGAATGCGGGGTTCAAGTCCTTCGTGCTGGACGATATTCGTTCTGAAATCTGGCTCAAGCTGTGGGGAAACCTTTCCTTCAATCCCATCAGCGCGCTGACCCATGCCACGCTGGTGAATATCTGCCGCTTTCCCTTAACTCGACAACTCGCCGCCGACATGATGCGCGAAGCCCAGCAGGTGGCCGAGCATCTCGGCGCGAGCTTTCGCCTGCCTGTAGAAAAACGCATTGAAGGCGCGGAGAAAGTCGGCAAACACAAAACGTCCATGCTCCAGGACGTGGAGGCGGGCCGCCCGCTGGAAATCGACGCCATCATCAGCGTGGTGGTGGAGTTTGGACGCATGACAGGAATCGAGACGCCGAATATCGATGCCGTGCATGCGCTGATTCGGCTGCTGGAGCAAACCATGCGCGAAGATCACGGTGCAGTGCAGCTTCGGCATGTGGCCTGAAGTCGAAGCGTCTCCGTCAAGAACAAATACGAGCAGGATGGTTTAAAGAGAGTTCTTATGAGCCAGAAGCCCGCCGTACTGGTGACGCGGAAACTTCCCGAAGCGGTGGAGGCGCGATTGCGCCGGGACTACACGCCGGAATTCAACCCGGAAGACCGGCTTTACTCGACCGAGGAACTGCTCGAGCGGACGAAGGGGAAGGAAGCGATCGTCGCCTGCCATACCGAACACTTCACCCCCGAGGTGATCTCGCGGCTGCCCGAGACGGTGCGCGCCATCGCCAACTTTTCCGTGGGCGTGGACCATGTGGACCTCGCGGCCGCGAAATCGCGCCGGCTTTTGGTGACCAATACGCCCGACGTATTGAGCGACGCCACCGCGGAGATCGCCATGCTGCTGATGCTGGGCGCGGCCAGACGCGCCAGCGAAGGCGAACGCCTGGTCCGCGCGGACAAAT
>DATIPL010000013.1:0-2344 GCA_035471965.1 Gammaproteobacteria bacterium | reverse complement strand
TCGAAGGGAGAGAGGTGCGGATTCTGGTAATCGAGCCCGATGACGAAGCCCACCGAGACCTGATTGTCTTCCAGGTGGTAAATAAAAGAACCGCCGTAAGTGGACGCGTCCAGCGGCCAACCGACCGTGTGTACGATGAGCCCCTGCTGGTGCTTTTCCGGCTCGACCTCCCACAGTTCCTTGATGCCTATGGCGAACGTCTGCGGATCGGCGTCCTTACGCAGATTAAAGCGCTCGAACAGCGCTTTGGTCAGCGAGCCCCGGCATCCTTCGGCAAATATGGTCTGTCGCGCATGCAGCTCCACGCCAGGCTCGTGTCCCGGCTTGGGCTTGCCGTCGCGCCCGATGCCCATGTCTCCGGTGGCGACGCCCTTGACGCTGCCGTCCGCGTGGTAGAGCACCTCGGCGGCGGCGAAGCCGGGAAAGATCTCCACCCCGGCTTCTTCCGCCTGGCTGCCAAGCCAGCGACAGAGGTTGCCCAGGCTGATGATGTAGTTGCCGGCATTGTGCATCTGTGGCGGTGTCGGCAAACGGATGGAAGTCGACCGGGTGAGAAACAGGAATCGGTCATCCCCGGCCTCGGTGACGAGTGGCGCGCCTTTTTCCTTCCAGTCGGGAATCAGCTCGTTTAAGGCCCGGGGCTCGAGCACCGCCCCGGAGAGGATGTGCGCGCCCACTTCGGAGCCCTTCTCCAGAACGCAGACCGACAGATCCTGCTCATTCTCCGCGCAAAGCTGGCGAAGCCTGATCGCCGTCGCGAGCCCCGAGGGTCCTGCGCCGACAATGACAACGTCGAACTCCATGGCCTCGCGTTCCATCCGGTACCTCCACGGATTCGCTGAATGAACGGCGGCCGGCCTTGGTTTTCGGCCGGGCTTTGGATTCTCCCCGCGGCGCACAATGCGGGCAAGGGCCGGGGTAACACAATCGAGTTCAAAATCGGTGGCCTGTCTGATTTCAATCCGCACCGGTGTAGACGCGGTCTCTGCCTCGCTCCTTCGATCAAGCACTTAGAGTGCTTGATCGATGGCGGCACTTTCTGCGCGACGCGTTTCTCCATGGCGCAGACGAACCCGGGGCGCACCGGCCCTGTCGCCCTCTCGCAGGGAGGATGCGTTCGTCTCGCTGTTCCGCTTCGCCCGCACATCGGACCGAGCCGTCCCCGGCTCGCTCGCCCCCGCGAGCAAAGGCCCGCCGGGCCTTCCTCTTGAGCCTGCTTACTCTGGGCCGTCCGCCGGTCGGTTGTTGCGCCGGGCGTATCGTCTGCGCGGCGGTAATTGCGAAGCCGTGGCCGGCGTATTAACCTTCGCGCTCCCCGGGATCTGCAGATTCAGCGACAATTTGGGACGAAAAATGAAGGTACTCGTCGCAGTCAAACGGGTCGTCGACTACAACGTGAAAGTTCGCGTGAAAGCGGACGGAAGCGGCGTCGAGACCGCCAACGTGAAGATGTCCATGAACCCCTTTGATGAAATTGCCGTCGAGGAGGCCCTGAGGCTGCGGGAAGCGGGCAAGGCCGCGGAAGTCATCGCGGCGTCCATAGGCATCGAAAAGTGCCAGGAGACCATTCGAACCGCCCTGGCCATGGGCGCCGATCGCGGAATCCTGGTCAAGACCGATGATGATCCGGAGCCACTGGCGGTGGCAAAGCTGCTCAAGGCCCTGGTGGAACGAGAAGAACCCGGGCTCGTCATCGTCGGCAAACAGGCCATCGATGGCGACAACTCCCAGACCGGACAAATGCTCGCGGCTCTACTCGGGTGGGCCCAGGGCACTTACGCCTTCCGCCTCGAACTCGAAGAGGATTCGCTCAAGCTGACGCGGGAAATCGACGGCGGGCTGGAGACGGTATCACTGAAGATGCCGGTAGTCCTTACCACGGATCTTCGTCTCAACGAACCGCGATTCGCCTCGCTGCCGAACATCATGAAGGCGAAAAAGAAGCCCATCGACGTCGTCACTCCTCAGGAGCTCGACGTCGACGTTACGCCGCGCGTCGAGACAGTTAAGGTCAGCGAGCCACCGAAGCGTGAAGCCGGCATCCGGGTGCAAACGGTTACGGAGCTGGTAGACAAGCTCAAGAACGAAGCAAAGGTGATCGGATGAGCGTTCTGGTCCTGGCGGAACACAACAACGCCGATTTCGCGCCGGCGACGCTCAACACCATCACTGCTGCCGCCGAGCTCTCGGCCGACGTGCACGTGCTTGTGGCCGGAAGCAACTGCAAGCCGGTGGCAGAAGCGCTATCGAAAGTCAAGGGTGTCTCCAGGGTCCGGGTCTCGGACGATTCCCGCTACGAGCATCCGTTGGCCGAGCCGCTGGCCGCGCTGTTGGTGAGTCTCGC
>DATIPL010000012.1:0-1679 GCA_035471965.1 Gammaproteobacteria bacterium | reverse complement strand
CGAAACTCTTTCACCTGCTGCTCGGTACCCATCAGCGCGAACACCGAGCCGACCCAGATCATCTGTTCCACGGACGGCTCGATGCGCAGCTCATCGCCGCTCTTGAGGGCGAGAATGAAAGGCGCGTCGGGAAGCATTTCCGCCTCTCCTATGGTCATCCCGGCGAGGGGGCTGTCCAGGGGCACGTAGGCCTCGAAGATATCGCCCTTGATCCCGTAGGTGCTTTCGAAGTACCGGCGCGTTCGCCCCGGATCGGCGCCGCCACTCCTCAGCGTGGGCAGCACGCGTTTTCCCGCCAGCATGAAATACGCGATTCCTGCCGCCAGCAGCACCAGCCCTACCGGCATCACCGCGAACAGATGAAACTGCTGCATCGGCGCTACCCCGGGCGGCAGGGTACGATTTGAATTGATGATCAGGTCGTTGAGCAGAATCAGCGGGCTGGACCCCACCATGGTCATGGTGCCACCCAAAATGGCGCAGAAGCCCATCGGCATCAGCAGCCGGGAAAGGGGAATGCCCGTCCGGGTCGAGATACGGCTGATTACGGGAAGGAACAGCGCCGCCGCGCCGATGTTCTGCATGAAACTCGAGATGACGCCCACGGTTCCGGAAATAATCGGCACCACGCGTCGCTCGGTGCTGCCTCCCATCTTGAGTATGTAGTGCGCGAGCACGTTCATGATCCCGGTGCGGTCCAGCCCCGCCCCCATAATCATCAAAGCAATGATGGAAATCACGGCGTTGGAAGAAAAGCCGTCGAAGATGTGAACGGCCGGTATCAGCCCCGAAATCCCCACCAGAACCAGGGTCACGATTGCGGCCACATCCACGCGCACCACTTCGAACACGAACAGATAAATGGCGAACGCAAGGATCGCCAGCACCACCGCCATTTCTGTGGTGAAAGGGACGAGCTCGGTCACGGCGCCGCCCTGGGCAGGCCGCCGCAGCGACGCGTTCGTCGCGGTCCTGCCAGCGCCTCTAGATCGGTTTCGGGGAGCGTGTGGGTATCGGATCGAGGGACCGGCGGAGCGTCGCCAGACTTCGGTTCAAACCACGCTCGCGGAAACAGGCCCGAGAACAAAAAAGCGCCTTCGCTGTTGATTTTGGAGGTTTTATCGAATGATAGGCGCTGATCGAAGCGGCGTCCATTTCGCCGAGTCGGATTGCCCGTTCGGACTCCTGTCCATCGACGGCCGGGCGCAACCCGATACCGCCTTCAAAGCGGCGTGAAAATCACCTCGCGAACAACCCAGCGACGCCTGCTGGCCGTGAGCGACAGGAAACCCGGCCCGCCGTACGCCCGGGCTTTGCCGGCCGCGCCCGGATTCAGCATCCAGGGACGCGCGCTCTTGTCCACGCAGCGGTGATGAGAGTGTCCGAAGACCACCCCCTTGGCGTCCGAGAATCTCGCCCGCAGCTTTCGATGCCGATCCGACGGCCGCCCCGCCTGGTGACCGTGGACCACCGCGAGGACGCCGCCCGGGAGAGCGATCAGCAGAGACTCCTCGAGCGAGTTCAGCAACGTGCGATCCTGCCCGGTCCACTTGTCCACCACGTCATTATTTCCCCGCACCGCGTAAACCAGTCCACGTCCCGGGCGAAGCGCCTCGAGCACGCAGGCGCCGCCCACGTCTCCGGCATGAACGGCGCAGTCGTGCCGCAACACGGCCTTG
>DATIPL010000011.1:0-5773 GCA_035471965.1 Gammaproteobacteria bacterium | reverse complement strand
ATAGCACACCCGGATCGGGCGTTTCTGCCCGAGCTCCGACAGCCGCTTTCGCAGGCGGCGATTGGCGCCGACCCCACCCGAGAGCACCAGGGTATCGATTCCGGTGGCATCCAATGCCCGTAGGCTCTTGATCACCAGCGTATCCACCACGGCCTCCTCGAACGCTCTGGCGATATCGGCCCGGGTCTGCTCATCTCCCGCCTGGGTCTTGACGGTGTTGAGGGCAAAGGTCTTCAGGCCGCTGAAGCTGAAATCGAGCCCGGGTCGATCGGTCATGGGGCGGGGGAAGGTAAAGCGCTTCGGATTGCCCTTCTCGGCCAGCGCGGCGAGGGCGGGTCCACCGGGATAGGGCAGCCCCAGCAGCGAGGCGGTCTTGTCGAAAGCCTCACCGGCGGCGTCGTCCAGTGATTCTCCAAGCAGCTGGTAGCGGCCGAGGCCTTCGACCGCCACCAGCATGGTGTGACCGCCGGAAACCAGCAGCGCGACGAAAGGAAACGTCGGCGGCTCCGCTTCGAGCATCGGTGCCAGCAGGTGAGCCTCCATGTGGTGAACGGCCACGGCAGGCACCTTGAGGGCAAGCGCCAGCCCGCGGCCGAAGGCGGCGCCGACCAGAAGCGCGCCCACCAGGCCGGGTCCGGCGGTATAGGCAACGCCGTCAATCGCTTTCAGCGGAACATCGGTTTCGCGCAGCAAGTTGCGTAAACTGGGCGCCAGCCGGGCCACGTGATCCCGAGACGCGATCTCCGGAACCACACCCCCGTACTCCGCGTGCAGCGCCGCCTGGCTATGGATGCGGTGTCCCACGAGACCGCGGTGTGAGTCGTAAAGAGCGACCCCCGTCTCGTCACAGGAGGTCTCGATGCCGAGCACCATCATGGGGCGGACGGCGGCATTTCCCGCCTCCCGGGGGACGGGTGCGCAAAACGGGTGGCTTTACACCAAAGCGGGCACATAACTACAATGTTCGGTTTGAGCCGGAAACCGGCTATCCTGAGTCCGGTCAGAGCCTAAGTTAAAGGAGAATCGATGCCCTCGGTACGCGTTCGCGAGAATGAACCCTTCGACGTCGCCATGCGACGTTTCAAGCGCGCCTGTGAAAAGGCCGGAGTGCTGACCGAAGTGCGCCGCAGAGAGTACTACGAAAAACCGACCTCCGTGCGCAAGCGCAAGGCCGCGGCGGCGGTCAAGCGTCACGCAAAAAAGCTCGCGCGAGAGAGCCTGAAACGCCAGCGGCTCTACTGATTTTTTCTCCCCTCCGACTCTAGCCACCCCGGGTATTGCCTCATGGCGGACGACCTGAAATCCAGGATTCAGGACGACGTCAAAGGCGCCATGCGCGCCCGGGACCGCGAGCGATTGAACGCCCTTCGCCTGATCACCGCTGCGATCAAGCAGAAGGAGGTGGACGATCGCCTCAGTCTGGATGATGGGGCCGTCATCGGCGTGCTGGAGAAGATGATCAAGCAGCGCCGCGATTCCATAGAGCAATACCAGAAGGCCGGACGTGACGAGCTCGCAGCCAGGGAGGCCTACGAAATTGAGGTGATCGAAGCCTATATGCCCGCTGCAATGGACGACGAGGAAGTGGAGGCCTTGATCGATGCGGCATTGAAACAGACCGGCGCCTCCGGCATGAAGGACATGGGAAGGGTGATGGGCGTGCTCAAGGCCCGTATCCAGGGCCGCGCCGACATGGGCGCCGTCAGCGCCAGGGTGAAAGCGCGCCTCGGCGGCTGATCACCGTTACACTTCGTACTTTCAGCGGAAAAGAAGGTCGCGACGACCCTTTTCCGACAACCCTGTTAACCACCGCAGCGGGCGCGCCGTGGAGATTACGGAGCGTGCGCTTCGAGGTTTCTCCATAGGTGGCGGGCCGAATTCCACAGAGCTTCATCGACGAGCTGGTGTCCAGAGCGGACATCGTCGAGGTCATCGATTCCCACGTGCCGCTGAAGAAAGCCGGCCGCGAGTACAAGGCCTGCTGCCCGTTCCACGATGAAAAGACGCCGTCCTTCACCGTGAGCACCGAGAAGCAGTTCTATCACTGCTTCGGCTGCGGCGCCCACGGTACGGTCATCGGCTTTCTCATGAATTATCGCCAGCTCGAGTTCGTGGAGGCGGTGGAGTCTCTGGCACAGCGACTGGGCCTCGAGGTGCCCCGCGAGGGCGGCGAGGCCGCCGCCCCCGCGGGTCCTCCCACGGAGCCGCTCTATGAAGTGCTGGAGAGGGCCAGTCGTTTCTTTCAGCGACAGCTGCGCGTGCATCCGGAGAAGAGCCGGGCGGTGGACTATCTGAAATCGCGGGGCCTGAGCGGCGAGATTGCGGCCGAGTTCATGCTCGGTTTCGCCCCTCCCGGATGGGATAACCTGATCGAAGCCCTGGGCGGCACCGCGGAAGAACTCAAGCTGCTGGCGCGGGCCGGACTCGTCATCCAGCGTAGCGATCCGAGCTACGACCGATTCCGCGACCGGGTGATGTTTCCGATCGTCGATCGCCGCGGCCGCACCATCGGCTTTGGCGGGCGAGTTCTGGCCGACGATACGCCCAAATACCTCAACTCCCCGGAAGGTCCGGTGTTTCACAAGGGCCGGGAGCTGTACGGAGCTCATCAGGCCATGCGTTCGGCGGGGAATCTAGAACGGATTCACGTTGTCGAAGGCTACATGGACGCCGTCGCACTGGCACAGGCCGGAATTCGCAACGTCGTAGCCACCCTCGGAACGGCGGCGACGCCGGATCACGTCGAGCGGCTTTTCAGGCTTGCGCCCGACGTGGTGTATTGCTTCGACGGCGATGACGCCGGCCGCCGCGCCGCCTGGCGCGCGCTGGAAATCACTCTGCCGCGCCTGCGCGACGGCCGCCAGGCGTTCTTCATGTTTCTTCCCGAAGGCGAAGATCCGGACACCCTGGTGAGAAGCAGCGGCCGCAAGGCGTTTGAAGAGATGTCCCAAAGCGCCGTCAGTCTCGGCACCTTCCTTTTCGATCGCCTCTCGGCGCGGGTGGACTTGAACACCATCGACGGGCGCTCGCGGCTGATCGAGATGGCAAGGCCTTTGCTAGGGAAAATACCCGAAGGGGCGTTCAGGAAACTTGCCCAGAAAAAGCTCGCCGACATGACCGGGATGGACCCGGATGACTCGGCTATATTGATCAAAGGGCCGCAGGCACCCCGGCCAAAGCGCCAATCCGCCGCCACCGTCCGCGCCGCTCTGTCCTCGCAAACACCTGTTCGGCGGGCGATAAAAATGCTCATCCAGCACCCCGAGCTGGCGTCGGATGTTTCGGATGCCAGCGCCCTCAAGGATATCGATTTGCCGGGCGCGCCCTTGCTGCTGGAGCTTGTCGAGCTGCTGCGAGAGAATCCCGACTTCGGCACCGCCGAGGTGCTCGAACGCTACCGGGACAACGAGGCAGGCGTACATCTCGGAAAGCTCGCCGCAGAGGAGCTGTCGCCCCTCGGCGACGGAATCCGCATCGAGTTCGACGACGCCATCCGCGCCGTCGCGCGCCGGGCCGAAGAGACACGGCTGGAGGCCCGCCGGGACGCGCTCCAGGCGCTGATCAAAGCCGGCGAAGCGAGTGAGGAGCAGAAGCAGTCTTACCGGGAGATAATCGCGCGGCTGGGCCGACCTTCAGAAAGTGCTTGAAAGCGGGGTCGGTCACCGCAATTGTGCTATATTGGACGGCTCGCTCGAGGGGCCTGTCCCGCAAACTTCCAAGGCAGCCAGATGGATTTCGAAAACCAACAATCACAGCTCAAGCTACTGATCGCTAAAGGGAAAGATCAGGGTTATCTGACCTACCACGAGGTCAACGATCACTTGCCCGAAGGCATCGTCGATCCGGAGCAGATCGAGGACATCATCAGCATGATCAACGACATGGGAATCTCGGTGCACGAGGTTGCCCCGGACTCCGACGCTTTGCTGTTGATGGAGAACGCGGTGAACGCGGACGATGACGATACCGACGAGGCCGCCGCGGCACTGGCCACCATCGACAGCGAGTTCGGGCGCACCACGGATCCGGTACGCATGTACATGCGCGAGATGGGCACCGTGGACCTGCTCACCCGGGAAGGCGAAATCAGGATTGCGAAGCGGATCGAGCAGGGACTGAACCAGGCGTTGAAAGCGCTCGCCGCCTTTCCGCCCACGCTCAACACGCTGCAGGAAGAGTACGCCAAGGTCGATGCCGGTGAGATCAAGCTCACCGACGTGCTCACCGACTTCATCGATCCCACCCAGGACGACGTCATCCCGCGTCCGGCACAGCCCCGCGGCGAGGACGAGGACGACGACGGCGAAGACGAGGAGGAAATCAACACCGGCCCCGATCCCGAAGAGGCCAAGGCGAGGATGCGCAAGCTCAAGCGAACCGCAACGCGTCTGCAAACCGCGGTGAGCAAGCACGGGGCGGACTCCAAGCAGGCGGAAAAAATTCGCAACGATCTCGTGGATCAGTTTCTCGAGCTGAAGCTCGTGCCCAAGCTCACCGAGCGTCTGACCCGCAAACTCCGGCGCGTGGTGGCGCGCATCCGCTCGCAGGAAAAGGCGATCATGAAGCTCTGCGTGCGCGAAGCGAAAATGCCGCGCAAGGAGTTCATCACTTCGTTTGCCGGCAAAGAATCCAACCCGAACTGGCTGCGCAGCTTCTCCCGCAAGAAAGCGAAGTACGTGCCGGCGCTGAAAGAGCGCTCCAAGGAGATCAAGCGCCTTCAGGCCAAGCTTGCGGCCATCGAGGAAGAAACCAAACTGAGCATCGGCGAGATCAAGGAGATCAATCGCCGCATGTCTATCGGTGAGGCCAAAGCAAGGCGCGCGAAGAAGGAAATGGTCGAGGCTAATCTTCGCCTCGTGATCTCAATCGCCAAGAAGTACACCAATCGTGGACTTCAGTTCCTGGATCTGATCCAGGAAGGCAACATCGGATTGATGAAGGCGGTGGACAAGTTCGAATACCGGCGGGGCTACAAGTTTTCCACCTACGCCACGTGGTGGATCCGCCAGGCCATCACCCGCTCCATCGCGGACCAGGCCCGGACCATCCGCATCCCGGTACACATGATCGAGACCATCAACAAGCTCAACCGGATCTCCCGGCAGATTCTCCAGGAAAAAGGCCGCGAACCAACGCCGGACGAGCTCGCCGAGCGCATGGAGATGCCCGAGGACAAGGTGCGCAAAGTGCTCAAGATCGCCAAGGAGCCGATTTCCATGGAAACGCCCATCGGCGACGACGAGGACTCCCATCTCGGCGACTTCATCGAGGACATCACCATCAGCTCGCCTACGGACTCGGCGACCTTCGAAAATCTGCGCGAATCCACCCAGGAGATTCTTGCCGGATTGACGCCCAGGGAAGCCAAGGTGCTGAGGATGCGCTTCGGTATCGAGATGAACACCGACCATACGCTGGAAGAGGTGGGCAAGCAGTTCGACGTGACCCGCGAGCGCATACGCCAGATAGAGGCGAAGGCGCTGCGCAAGCTCAGGCACCCCAGCCGTTCGGAGCGCCTCAGGAGCTTCCTCGACTGACAACCGGCGGCTGACCGGGAACGGAAAGGGCCGGCCGCTTGCCGGCCTTTTTCGTTTCAACGATCATGTCGCCGTGAATCTCGACGGGCCTGTAGCTCAGTTGGTTAGAGCAGCGGACTCATAATCCGTCGGTCCCAGGTTCGAGTCCTGGCGGGCCCACTCGAATAACCCCTGCTCAGGGGCGCTTTTTCGCTCCTCGTCCGCTCGGTCGGAGTCCGTTGAGGGCCGTTTTGTCC
>DATIPL010000010.1:0-2773 GCA_035471965.1 Gammaproteobacteria bacterium | reverse complement strand
GATTCCCGCCGCAGCGAACTGTTTGGCCCAACTCCTGTTCCAATGAAAAAAGACAGAGAACGTTACGTAGTGGCCCATCGCATTTCCGGCCCCACCGGTGGAGCGGTTCGCAAGTTCCGGACGGACGTAGCTTACGAAACGCCCATAGAGTGCTTCATCATCTGTTCGACCCTGCACCGTCTTTTTCGGATGGACCATGAAGTACAGATTTCTCGGTTCGATATCCCTGCAAACGTAGTCATAGGCAGGTGATACACACGCGGGAATTTCCCCGGCTGTTCGTACCGTCGGGGCTCCTTGAGTTGTTGTGGCGGAGCCGCTGTCGCGTGTGAGGTCAATAACCACAATCCCCAAAACCAAAGCCACGGACACCGCACCGACATAGATCCAAATCGTTTTGGGTTTCATAAACGGGCCCTGGAATTCAGTCGAGTTCGCACCGGCGTACCTCAGTCACATTTCTCATACTTAGTCGCCCAACATATCCGCGCACGATATCGAGCACGTTGCCGTTGTGAGCGGCTTAAGAATCTGCCCATCTTGTCTCTCGTCGCCTGATGTTCCTTGGAGCCCTTATGCGAAGCGATGTCCAACCACATATAGCCGGTTTCTAAGTCCTCAATGACACCGCGCCCATCCCCGTACAAAGCGCCGAGGAAGGCCTGGGCCTTCACATGCCCTTGCAAGGCGGCCCTACGGAACATGGCCGCCGCCCGAGTGTAATCTTTCCGAACACCCTCTCCTTTAGTAAGCAGTACCCCCAAACGATACTGGGCATCCACGTCTCCACCATCGGCGGCACTCTGAAACCATTGCACGGCGATGCCGAGGTCCTTAGTGACACCCTTGCCGTATTGGTGAGATAGCCCGATGTAAAGCTGTGCCCTTGGATGGCCCTGTATCGCGAGGGGCTTCCATTCTCTGTAAGCAGCCACGTGATCCCCGCGCTTAGCGGCGGCCAAGCCCTTCTGCAAATCTTGTGCCCCCGCTGACATTGCTGGCAACGCAAGAAATAGGGCTACGGTGAAAATTCGCAACATGGTCACCTCCAGTCATGAGACAACCATGAATTAAAGAACATGTCGTTAGCTACTCTTTTTTCGCGAACCGATAAGTTTCTTTTCAGTCACGAGGTCAATGTCCGCTCTTGGCTAAAAGCAGCCAGAAGGTTAACGGTTTCTTCTATCACTAGGAACGCACCGCCGCACGCTCCCCTCGCCCGCCCCCCTTGCCGCGAGGGCCTAACTTCAATAGGCTTTATGCTGTTCACTGACGACAGGCGGAGGCCCCGATGAAGGTCATTCGCGGCGATCTCAAAGGCAAGAAGGGAATCCCTAAGAACGGGCTGTGCATCGGCGTGCACCGCGCGGGCACCATGCACAAGCGCTTCGCCGAGAAGCTCAACCGGCCGCTGACCATCTGGTCGCTCAGGCCCGACAACGACCTGCTCGCCTACGACAAAGCCGATTACGAAGGCAAGGGGCTCAGCACCACGGACAACCTGGATGACATAGACGACGCGCTGATCTTCGGCGTGCGCGGGGCGCCGCCCCAGGTTCGGGAAGAGGCGGAGAAGCGCGGCCTGACCGTCGTCGCCGATGCGACCTGCCCCTACGTCGTGGAGCAGGAGGAGGCCGCGGTGGAGTTCCTGGAGAAGGGGCTCAACCTGGTGATGCTGTCCGATCCCAATCACCACGGCATCCCCCGCATCCGCGGCATCGCCGAGAAGCTCGGCCGTCCGTTCTTCATCGTGCCCGATCTGGCATCGGTGGACAGCATCAACCTCACGCGCAAGGAGCCCATCGGCGTCATCGTCCAGACCACCTTCTGGATCGAAACCTACAAGGAGATCATCTCGGCGATCCTCCACCGTTTCGCCGACGTCCACATCCGCAACACCGCCTGCATCGATTCGCTCCAGCGCCTGCCCGTGGTGGCGGACCTCGCGCGCGACACCGACGCCATCGTCATCGTCGGCTGGACCGAAGGCATGACCACGCGCATGGTGGAAACGGCGAAGTCGTGCTCGGACCACGTGTTCGAGATCAAGCATCCCGACGACCTCGACCCCGCCTGGTTCGAAGATGGCTGGTCGGTGGGCGTCATCGGCGCCAACGAGACGCCGGAATGGATGATCGAGGCCGCGGCCAGCAAGCTCGAGGCCATGGGCTAGGCCCGGGAATGCCCAAGGTCACGTTTCAACCCGGCGGCCGCGTCATCGAGGTCGATGCCGGCACCACCATCCTGATCGGCGCCACCCGCAACGGCATCGCCATTACCCATGACTGCACCGAAGGGATCTGCGGCACCGATATCGCGCGCGTCGTCGAAGGCGCCGATAACCTGTCGGCAAAGTCCGAGGCCGAAGACCTGACGCTGGAGACCATGGACGCGGGGCCCGAGGACCGGCTCTGCTGCATGGCCAAGGTGATGGGCGACGTGACCGTGGAACTTCAGGAAGACGACGACTGAGCCTTCCTCTAAACGTCGGGTTTTTGCCCCGATTCCCCATCGAATTGAAAATATTTGTATTTTCAATTATTGCATTTGCAATTAATTTCGGTTATCGTTTGAGTCTGGAGCCGGCGGAGACTGGCGCCACGATCACCCCCGGAGACAGTGCCCCATGGCCGACAAGAACGTCGAAGACCGTTCAATCCCCTTTCTCATGCATCAGGTCGTCGGCCGGGTGGAATCGCTGGTCAACAAATGGGCGAAGCCGCTTGGCCTCAAGATCGAAGGTGTGCGGGTGCTGTTTCGGTTGCTCGGCGCC
>DATIPL010000009.1:0-2990 GCA_035471965.1 Gammaproteobacteria bacterium | reverse complement strand
GGCCCATAATTATTGCTCGCAAACGAAACCGCGACAATTGTGACTGAAAACGCGACGCCTGCAACACCGAGTGTCGCGCCGGCGAGCGTGGTGAGGATCGCGCGCGCACCGTCGACCTGGGTGGGGCGGATGAAGCCCACGGCCCGGATCCATTCCGAGCCTAGCCGTGAGTCGAGATACGGCAGGAGAAACCCGAGGAGGACGGCACCAAACGTCATCGTGCTCGGCCAGAACCAGTAATTCTGCCGGAACTTGATGATCCTGCGGAATATGAAGTTGTGCATCGACTATTTTGGAAAGTGGGATGCGGGATAAGTCAAGCTGCCGCCTTCCGTGTGTCGAAGCGGACCGGTGAACAACATTCCGAAATGCGTCCAGTCTGGCGCACCGTCCCGGGCCGAGGCGAGCCAGAGATCGAACGCCTCTCCCGAACCGGCCGCCACGTACGACCGCAGGATCTGCAGGGAGCGCATGAGCTCCGCCTCGGTCGCCTTGGCTGCGGCGTAGTGAACGGTCCGGCTGCCTTCGGAGAAATCCGCGAGGCTTTGATGCCAGTCTTCCCCGGGCCATCTCAGCGCCATCGCGCGGTTAACCGGATCGTATTCGGCCGTGAAAAGCGTTCCGAAACCGCGGTCGTAGTCATGCTGAAGCAGGGGAGCATCAAGGAAGTGCTTCGCCAGCGCATCCGGCGCGGTCTGACGGGCGAAGAGCGCCTCGAGATGCGCGCGGCGCTCGACGGTCCGCGTCAGGCCGGGCCGATCGGCTCGCTCCGCTCCGTACTGATGGTTCGTGGCGATGGCGCGTTCCATCCGGCGCATTCCGCCGCCCGGAATCAGCTCGACGGACGCAACCGCGCCGCTCGGGTCGGCGAGCACGATGTTGTAGGCCATGTGCGACGGAACGCGCGCGAGCACGGCCAGGGCCTCCGGCACGCCCGTGCAGGTCTCGAGCACGTAGCGCAGGATCGTGGTGACGCCGAAGCCCTCGCGCACCTCGCTCCGCCCGCCGAAGGCAAGTGCGACGGCAAGCCCGGCGACGTTTATTCCGTCGGAGACGCCCCAGAGAAACTCCACCATCCCCATCACCGGCGTGCCGGTCCACTCGCTGCGCAGCAGCAGTCCCTCGTTCAGCTTGGGCGAGAGATCGTAGTTCCGCACCAGGCGGACGACGCCACCTTCCGAGCGCGCGGCCAGGGAACAACCGCCGAGATAGGGGGGCGGGCACCAGGTGCTGAGGAATCGCGCCGCCCGGTCCCCGCCGCCGGTCAGCCGCACGAGTGCCGCATGCACCGGCACCAGCTCGGGCATGTGGCGCATGAGCGCCGCCTCGCAGACGCTCCGGTCTGCCTCACGGCCCTTTGTGCCGTCTGCTTGCTTTGCGGGATCCATTTCGAAGGACGCCGATTGTCGTCGAATTCGGCCCGAAACGCCTTCATGAACCGTTCGGCATGTGCCTTGTGCTGAAGACGCAGCCGGGCCGTTTGACGTTCGCATTCGTCATCCGGCAATCCTGCGCTCCCGACGCTAGGCCGATCCCGCCGGGCAGTCTGAGCGAATTTGCTCATGTCACGGCGCGCGCGAGTTCCCGAAGGTTCGGATCCTTGACGCATGGATCGGTTGGCCGGGAGGCACGCCTCGCCCCCGGCCCCTCCTCTACTTGGCGGTGGTGGCCGGCATGCAGGGAAGGTGCGTCGACCTACTCGCGCCTGGCGTCGCGCAATTCGTCGCGGAGCAGGGCGATCTCCTGGCGGAGCGCTTGCAGCTCCACGGCGCCGGCCACCTCACCGTCCGGGGCGTCGGCTTCCTGGCCGATGAAGAAGGTGGCGAGGCTGGCGGTGATGTAGCCGAAGACAGCGAGGCCATAGACCGCGAGCAGGAGGGTGAGCATGCGGCCCTCTGGCGATTCGGGCCAGAAATCGGAGCCGACCGTGGCGATCAGCATGGCCGTCCACCACAACGCATCGACATAGCTGGTGAAGCCGCCGCCGACCTCGGTCGCCGGCTCGAAGGTCATCATCCCGGCGGCACCGAGGGCCGTCACCAGCGTCGTCGTCAGCAGCACATAGCCGAGGCCGCGCCGGTCGAAGCTCCGGCGCAGCGCGTTGATGCCGCGATTGGCGGTGCCGACGATGCGCACGAGGCGTAAGCCCCGGGCCAGGCGCAAGAAGCGGAGCGCATTGAGAAAGCGGAGTGCCGGGGCCGCCAGCGCCACGATGGTGATGATATTGTTCCGCAGAAAGCGTGGCTTGCGCGGGGCGAGGCTGAATCGCAGCACGAACTCGGCGATGAAGACGATCCAAATGGCCGTGCCCAGGAAATTGAAAAGGCCGGATGTGGTCCAGACCAGCTCGACCAGCACCAGCAGCAGCCAAATCAGGGAGAGCACGATCATCGGCCCCTCGAGCCACTCCTCAAGCTGCCGCAGCGTCAGCCACCGCTCCCGCTCCGTCTCCGGCATGTCCAGGCCGGTCTCGTCACGATCCTGCATTCGTCCCTCCGACGCTCGGCCACGTCACTGAACCACTACCGGTCGGCGCCGGTAGCGTCCTGGCCATGCTGCTCCAAGTACTGAAGTACGATGTTTTTAGTGATGTTTCCCGCCGTGGAACAGAAGTATCCGCGCGCCCAGAAGTGTCAGCCCCAGTAGCGCTTGCGCAGCTCCCGGAACTCGCGCTGCACGCGCCGGGAGGACCGCCCCTTCATGCGCTGTACCACCTCCGCGACCGACGCCTTTGGCGGCGTCGAGACCAGCATGTGCACATGGTCCCGGGACAGCACGCCCTTGATGATCGCCACGTCAATCTCTCCGCGGACCTGACGGATGATGTCCCGGATGCGCCGCCCCAGGTCGCCCTCGAGAACCTTGTAGCGTTACTTCATCGCCCAGACGATGTGATATTGGTGGTAAAATACCGTATGAGCCCCAGTGTCGTATGCGGGCATGAAGCCGTTTGCGACTGCGGTGAGGCGATTTCATCTAGCTTACGAAGG
>DATIPL010000008.1:0-8216 GCA_035471965.1 Gammaproteobacteria bacterium | reverse complement strand
AGAGGCAGAACACCGGCCGCCTCCAGATCACGCTCTATGGCCGCGGTGGCGCGGCTGTGGGCGGTGAGCAAACGGCGCCAGGCCTCGAGGCCGTCGGCGGAAAGCGATCCGGTCATGGCTCAAAACTACTTGAAATTAATTGCGTCTGCAACTATATTCGGCAACGGTAGTTGTTTATACAACTATTGTACATTCAATTTATTCACTTGATTCGAGAGGTAAATGAAATGACAGCGAAAATCAGCCGTGAGGAACTCAGGCGCAAGCTCGACGCCGGCGAGGACTTCGTGCTCGTCGAGGCGCTGCCGCGAAAATACTGGGCCAAGGGGCACATTCCCGGCGCATTGAACCTGCCACACGATCAAATCGATGCGCTCGCGCCGGAGCTGTTGCCGGACAAAAATCGAGAGGTGGTGGTCTACTGCGCCAGCACGGCATGTCAAAACTCCGAGATCGCGGCGACTACACTGACCCGCCTCGGCTATAAGAAGGTGCACGAGTACGTGGAAGGCAAGGCCGACTGGGAAGCCGCGGGCTATCTCCTGGAGGGAATTCGAAAATCAGCCTGACCAGGCCTTGGCATCGAGTCGGTAAACGCAGGAGGGGCCGGGCCAGCCGTTTGGCCCGGCCCCACAAACGGAAATATTTCAGTTGATGGTAATGGTGCCGAACATGCCGGCTTCCTTGTGGCCGGGCAAGGCACAGTCGATGCTGAGATCTTTTCCGGTCTGCATGGGCACGAATAACCATTCCACTTCACCGCCCGGCCCGACCTCGACTTCGCTTACGCTTCCTTTGATCTCCGCGAGCATCTGGCCCTCGCGATCAACGACTTCGACCTTCCTCGTAAAAATTTTCTCCACGAATTCGTGCGCTTCCAACTCATGCTTCGTCTTGTCGGTATTTTTTAGAACGAGGTTGTAGGCCTTTCCCGTCTCGAACACCAGATGGTTCGGCCTGAAGTACACCCTTTCTCCATCGCTGCCCAGCTCGATGACAATTTTTCCGGCTTTGCGCGGCTCAAATCTCCGGCCGCGAACGCGCTCGACGCACACGCCGAGGGTACCGTCGCTGCCAGCGCGAGCAATTTGATTTTCATGACGGACCTCCTGAGGCCACTTCAAACTCGACCGTTTGATGCAACCACTATGGTGGGGATCATGGCTTCGGGCAGCTGTCAATAGCCGTTCTTGATCTTGGTCGAGCGATGCAGGGAAAAAGGGAGACAATACGTGTGAAACGCAGCCAATGAGCCGCAGCGGCATAAAAAGGATTTCGGCTGCCCTGAATCAAGCGATGAGCCGGGATGAAAAAATATCGGATTCCCCCCTCTTTCGATCAGCGCCAGACGTTCGCCTCATTTTCGAAATTCGAGCGCTGCGGCGAAACCACGCAGAATCGATGGCCGCTTGGCGCCTCCATTACGCACCAGGTGCGAACCTTTCCGATCCGCTTTGCGCCGAGCTTCTCCAAGCGCTCGACTTCGGCCTCGATATCGTCGGATTCGATATCGATATGCACCCGGCTCGGATGATCCACCTTCTGCACTTCCACGTGAATCTCTTCCGACGCACCGCTGAGCTCGACATAGTTTACGTCTTCCGGCCTGGGCAAACGCCTCGCGTTTCGGCCCAGCGCCTTCGACCAGAATTGCGCGTCGGCGTCCAGATTGTCGGTGCGGCAGTCGATGATGATTCCGCCCAGCCTGCTCTTATGCATCCAGCGATCCTCTGAAACGCGAAATTGAAAAATTCACGAGGCCGGCTCCATAACGCCGCGAGTGGAAAAAGGGAATCCGTCAGCCGCTGATATAGTGTTCGAGCTGCTCGATCACATGCTGCTGCTCGGCGATGACCGATTTCACCAGATCACCGATGGAAACCATTCCCATAAGCTTTTCCCCGTCCATGACCGGGAGGTGGCGAATGCGCTTCTCGGTCATGAGCGCGAGGCATTCTTCCACCGTGTGGTCGGGACGCGCATAGAGAACCTCCTTCGTCATGATTTCGCCGACTCGAGTCCGCTTGGACTCCCGCTCTTTCAGGACGACCTTTCGCGCGTAATCCCGTTCGGAAATCATTCCAACGAGCCTGTCGTCCTCCAAAACGACCAGCGCACCGATTCCTTTGGCAGCCATGATTTCGATGGCCTCGAAAACGGACGCTTCGGGGCCTACGGACCAGACTTCGTTACCCTTGGTCGATAAAAGCTGTCTTATTGTCGCCACGTCGATGAATCTCCCACGCCATCCGGCAAACGGTTCCGGTCACGGAACCGGGAAGCGCCGGGTAAACGTCTTTTTATCGTAGTGGCAGTGGATTTTCCACCGTTCTCCCGGCGCGGTAAATTCGGGTGGCCGCACCCCCCGATGGACTTTTCCCCCGGGCGGCGGAACTATAGACTCGGCCGCCGGAACCGGCATGGGGCCACGAGCCGACGGCGCCAGCGGGAACACCGACCAGGGGCCGGGGAAGCTCGCCGGACCTGATTAGCCATCGGGATTCAGGCCGGAGTAGGCCGGCCGACGCCGACACCGAGTGCGTCGTCCGGCCAACGGCTGACCAACCTTGAAGGAATCGCCGCATGAAAGCCGCCGTCTGCTACGAGTTCGGCAAACCGCTGGTGGTCGAAGAGATTGAAATGGATCCGCCGAAAACCGGCGAGGTCATGGTCCGGATCGCCGCCTGCGCCATTTGCCACAGCGACGTCCACCTGATTCGGGGCGACTGGGGAAACGAGCCGCCGCTCGTTGCCGGTCACGAAGCCGCCGGCGTTATTGCGGAAACGGGACCGGGTGTCAGCCGTCTAAGCCCCGGCGATCACGTCGTCGTGACGCTGATCCGATCCTGCGGCAGCTGTTATTTCTGCACAATCGGTCGCCCGTTCAACTGTGAGGCGACCTTCCCGCTGCAATCGGAAAGCCGGCTGAGAAACAAGGACGGGATTTCGATTGCACACGGCATCAAGACCGCTGCGTTCGCGGAATATTGCATCGTCGACCAGAGTCAGGCGGTCAAAATACCCGACGACCTTTCCCTGGAGTGCGCGTCGCTTCTTGCCTGCGGCGTCATCACGGGAGTCGGATCAGTCACCAACACGGCCAGAGTCGAAGCGCGTAGCCGGGTCGCCGTGATCGGTGCCGGCGGCGTAGGCGTCAACGCGGTTCAGGGCGCGGCGCTTTCGGGGGCTTCCATGATTATCGCGGTGGACCTTCGAGACGACAAGCTGGAAGCCGGCCGCGCGTTTGGCGCAACTCATACCGTCAACGCAAGTTCCGAAGACGTGGTCGCAGCGGTGAAGGTGCTGACCGACGGCCGCGGAGTCGATTATGCCTTCGCCACCGTGGGCAGCCCCGCCGCGATCGCCCAGGCCATCGACATGGTGCACATCGGCGGCACCGCGGTGATTGTTGGCATGCCTTCGCTCGACAACGCGCTCTTTTCCGTCGACGCCCACCACCTCACATCCGGACGCCGGATCCTGGGCAGCAACATGGGCTCGACCCGACTGCTGGTAGACGTGCCGCGGCTGGTGGATCTGTATCGCGAAGGTCGGCTCAAGCTGGACGAATTGATCACCGGCCGCTATTCGCTGGAGCGGATCAACGAAGCCATCGAGTCAATGGTGCGTGGAGAAGCGCTGAGAAACGTCATCGTCTTCTAGCGCATTGATCCCGGCTTTCAAACTACGGGCCGGTCTTGCATCTCCAGATGCAGAACGCTGCCCTCGTAAGGGTGCGCAAGCACGACGTCTTCGTCAAGCTCGATACCCAGCCCGGGCGTGGTAGGCGGAATGATGTAGCCCTCTTGCCACTCGATCGGGCTTTTCAGTACTTCAGCATGAAATCCGCCCCAGGTGAGAATGCTTTCCTGTATGAGAAAGTTCGGGGTGCAGGTATCGAGCTGAATGTTCGCCGCACCCTCCACCGGCCCGCAGTAAAGATGAGGCGCGATCTGCGCATAGTGCGCCTCGGCCATGCCGGCAATCTTTTTCGCTTCCAGAATTCCTCCCACCCGGCCCAAGGCCATTTGCAGTATCGACGCGGCTTTTTGCTCCAGCACCCTCGAGAACTCGTACTTTGTCGCAAGCCGCTCACCGGTGGCGATGGGAATGCTGGTTGCCCGCGCCACCTGCGCCATTTCCTCGGGTTTCTCCGGCGGCACGGGTTCCTCGAACCACAGGGGGTCGTATTTTTCCAGCCGCCTGGCCAGGCGAATTGCACCCGATGGCGTCATCTGACCGTGGGTGCCGAAAAGTAAATCAGCTTTCGCCCCAACCGATTCCCTCAATACCCTGACGAAATTTTCCGAGTGCTCGAGCGCTTCCATTGAAAGCTGCCTCGGATCGAAGGCGGTGTAGGGACCGACGGGGTCGAACTTCACCGCCGTGAATCCCAATTCGACGTACTCGGCTGCCCGCTCTGCCGCCAGATCGGGGTCCCGATAGACATCGGTCTTGTCGGATTCCTTCGGATAAATGTAGGTGTATGACCGCAACCGATCGTGAACCCGTCCACCCAGCAACTCGTACACCGGCTTGTCGAGTTCCTTTCCCATGATGTCCCAACAGGCAATCTCGATACCGCTCAAAATACCGAGGATCGATGTATCCGGGCGCTGGGTGAAGCCGCTCGAGTAGATAATGCGCCAGAGCGTTTCCACCTTGAACGGATCAGCGCCGATAACACAACGCTCGCAGACATCGTCAATCATCTGCGTTACGACCCGCGGGTGAAAAGGAACCGAGTACACCTCCCCGATACCCTCTACCCCGCTATCGGTGGTGAGCTTGAGGAAAATCCAGTAGCGACCGCCGAAATGGGGCGGCGGATTTCCCACAACGTAGGTACGAACGCTGGTGATTTTCATGTTCTCAATTTTTCCCGAACGCTAAACCAGGAATCTGTTTCGAGTGCACGCGGGAAAGCGCGCCGGGTCAAGCTTGGGGCAAAGCCGGCGTTCGTGCCAGGCTCAGTATCTTATTGCTTACTCGAGCTGCCGCCCAATCCTGATGCGGGGCGAGCCCTCGGATTATCGGACAGGCTCGCACCTCGGCAGCTCGAGCTCCACCGTCAGACCGCCGCCGGGATGGTTGTGCGCGCGAACACGACCTCCGTGGCGCCGGATCGTGCGTTCGGTAATGGCCAGGCCGATGCCGTAACCACCACCCTCGCGCTCCCGGGCTTCATCGACCCGATAAAAAGGCTCGAACAGCTG
Organism: Gammaproteobacteria bacterium; assembly: GCA_035471965.1. Classification (GTDB taxonomy): domain Bacteria; phylum Pseudomonadota; class Gammaproteobacteria; order HK1; family HK1; genus CAMYJH01. The sequence continues at coordinate 3,000 of DATIPL010000008.1, read as the reverse complement.
ACCAAGCGCTGCGTCCGCCACACCCGGACCATGATCGCGTACCCGGACGGTTATGGTTTTCTCTGAGGACGCCATTGACACCTCGACAGTCGTCTGCTCGGCCGTATAGCGCACGGCATTGCGTACGACGTTCTCGATGGCGCTGTGGAGCAGCCGGGGACGGCCCTGCACTTTTCCGCTCTCGGTTTCGCCGAGGGCAACTTTACGCTGACTTGCGCCGGCCTCGTAATTGGCGTCCTCCACCACTTCTCGAACGATATTGACGAGCTCCACCGGAACCAGTTGCTCCGCCGCCAGGTCGCGTTCCAGTCGGGTGAGGGTGAGTATTTGCCCGATCAGCTCGTTGACACGCTCGGTCTCGAGCTCGATGCGGTCCAGATCCGCTGTCACCTCGGCTCCCGCCCGCTTGCGCGCCAGTCCCAGAGCCACCTGGAGCCGTGAAAGCGGAGAACGCAGCTCATGGGAAACATCCCGCAGCAGTCGCTGCTGGGACGTCACCAGACCTTCGACACGCTCCGCCATGGCGTCGAAATCGCGCCCCAGGGCACCAATTTCGTCTCGCCGGGCAGTCACCGAGGCGCCAACCCGCGCGGCGAGATCGCCCTCCGCCAAGCTGCGGGTCGCGCCCCGCAGCTGGGCCAGCGGGCCGGTGAGATAACGTGCCAGCAGAAAACACACCAGCCCGCTCACCAGAACCGCCACGCCGAGCCTGAGCCACTGGATCTCCGCCGGGCCGCGGAAAATCCGGCCCGCGGACTTGAGTGCCCGGGCGCCCGACGACTTCGGCTCTTGCTGCCGCATGAACGCGCCGTCCGGCGCCGCCGCCGGTGCGCCAGTGGGCACCAGCGCCATCATGCGGTAGCGCTCTCCCGAGGGTGCAGTCACCGATTCAGTGACCACAGCCACTCGCTTGTCGTGGCCGGCCGGACCCCCCTCCATGTCACCCACCCACGGCGGTAGCCGCCTGCCCAGCACGTCGCGGCCACGTGCGTCGAGTACGAACACGCGTGGGTGCCAGCCTCGCTGATTGTTCGAAAGAAAAGGCCGGGCAGCATCAATACCCCGGGCGGAAATGACGTCGGCGAGGCCCTGCATGTCTCGAACGGCGCGAAACGCCATGCGGGCGGCGCGGGGCCGGGAGGCAGCGCCGGGGTCCGCGACCTGGTAGGTCACCCAGAATACCGTCACCACGAGCAGGATCATGGCGGCCCAGAACCAGAGGAATATTTTCAGATAGAGACTGCGCATGATCTGAGCGAGCTGCGGGGCCTCGTGAGTCAGTCTCGTCCGTTGGCCTGAACGTAAATGTATCCGGCACCGCGCACGGTCTTGATACGCGGAAGACCCCCGGACAATGGACCGAGCTTCTTGCGCAGGTTGCTGACGTGAACGTCGATGCTGCGGTCATAGCGCTCGAGCCTCCGACCGAGCGCCTGCTCGCTGAGATCGCTCTTGGAAACCACTCGTCCGATACGACGCACCAGCGTTTCCAACACGTTAAACTCGGCGCTGGTGAGAATCAGCGGCGCGCCGGAAAGCAGGACCTCGCGGTTGCCGGGGCGAAGCTCCAGATCTCCGGCAACGACGGGCTCGACGGTTTCGTCACTGGAGGACCAGGCCTGCGACCGCCTGAGGATCGCCCTCAGGCGCGCGACCAGCTCTCTGGGATTGCAGGGCTTCGGCAGATAGTCGTCGGCCCCCATTTCCAGGCCGACGATGCGATCCACGTCATCACCACGGGCGGTCAGCATCAGCACGGGAGTACGCACATGCTCGCGCAGCATGCGCAGCGCGTCGAATCCGTTCACTTTAGGCATCATCACATCAAGAACCACGATGTCGTATGCACCGCTGCGTGCTCGCTCGACGGCCGCGGCGCCGTCGTGGACGGCGTCGACCTCGAAGCCCTCCTGGGCGAGGTACTCGGACAACAGCCCGCACAGCTCGGCATCATCGTCGGCGAGCAAGATGCGGCTGATGCTCGGATCCGGCGTCATCACCTTCGGTATGAATCCATCAAGAATTCCGCACTGAAGATTCTGGCACATGCGGGCTACGCCCAAAGAGTATCGGGGCCCTGTCTTTACCCAACTTTACACTCGCTTTACCGTCGCATGACGCTACTTCACGGCCCGCGCGTGTACAGTCTTCTTCGACGCCGGATGTCGTGCGCGGGACAAGGCGCCCGGCGACTTCCGCGGCGAAACGAATCGATCAATGACCTGGAGAAGACGATGAAGAAATCGATATTTGCAGCGGTCGGCGCGGTTACCGTTGCCGGCCTGATTGCCCTGGCGAACCCGGCCGGCGCCCACGGCGGTTTCGGCAAGGGCCGCGCTGGTGGCAAGCTGTTCGCCTCCTCTTTCCAGATCGCCGATATGGCGCGCCATCTGGACATGACCGAAGAGCAGAAGGCCCAGTTGCGTGAAGTTCTCGACGCGGCACGTCCGGAAGCCGACAGACTGGCGGACGCGATGCTCAATAACCGCGAGGCCATGAAGGCATTCCGGGAAAGCGAGACCTACGGGGAGGAAGAAATTCGCGCCATTGCCGACGAGAAGGGCAAGCTGTTTGCAGACATGATGGTGCTGCACGCACGAGTGCATAAGCAGATCAGAGCGATTCTGACTCCGGAACAGCTCGAGCGATTCGAAAAGATGCGCAAGCGACATGGCGGGAGGCGCCACCACGACCGTGATGCCGGTGTCGGTCCGCGGTCCTGAGCAAAGCCACCGGGCCTGAAGCGGCTGCTTCAGGCCCGGGTAAACCCCACATGCGCTTCCCCGGGCCCGTCCGTCTACTGAATGTTGGTGGCCCTCAAAAGCAGAGGAAACGGAAAGCGCGTGCCGTGATGGGGCTCGTGGTGCCAGGCCGGAAGGTAATACCACTTGTTCGGCTCCATGGTCCCGAGCCCTCCGGGAAAGCGCGGCAGCTTGTCGACGTCCAGGGTACCGCCCAAGGAATCGACGCGCACGAAATCGATCATATCTTCCTCGGTGC
>DATIPL010000007.1:0-2275 GCA_035471965.1 Gammaproteobacteria bacterium | reverse complement strand
AGCCGCTCGGCGCGGCGTCGGGCGTTTTCGAGCTGGTTTTCCGCGCGGGACATGCGGGCGAATTCCTGCTGGAGGCGCTGCTCCAGGATCTTGATAAAGTCAGGGTGTTGCGTCATGATGTGGTCTCTCTCTGTCATGTCGTTGTCCGCGCCCCGGCCCTAACCGGGGCGTTTTTCGTTTTAGTTAGGCCGCCATCCTGCGCGGCCGCTTGGCCGCCATCTCCAACCCGAGAGCCGTGTCTTCGAGCCATCCGATGTAAGCCTCCTCGTCGCTGCCGATGTCGGTGGTGAGCGCGATCCCGCGCAGCATCAACCGGCCGTCGCGGGACTTATAGAAGTCACGGCGCTCCAGGCCGCGGCGAACGTTGTCCCAGGCGACCGAAACGGCCACCCGGACCATCATGGGAGGTTCGTACATCTCAGATTCTCCTCGTGCTGCGCACCGCCAGTTCGTAGGCGAGGTCGCCGGCGAACTGGTCAAGGATGTCGTAAATTCGGCTCGCCGCCGGGCGTTTGTCGGTGGGACTGTCAGCGATCTTCAGCAGCGGGGCGATCGGCAGGGCGCCGTCGGGGTCCAGCGGAATCCCGAGTTCCGCCAGCAGCTGCTCCAGCTCGGTCTCGTGTCCCTCGCTGACCGTGGCGATATGGTCAATGAGATCCGCCATGCCGTCCTGGGTCATGACCAGGCTGGAATAGTGAACAGCCTGCCACTCGCGCAGTGACGGGCGGGGCTCATGGTATCCAGGGACGGCATGTCCGAATTCGGGGAATTGGTAGCCTACTGTGCTCATCTTGTTACCCTCCGGTTTGCGCCGCCGGGGTGGTGGCGATGGGGATATAGTAGCGGGGCGTTGACAGCGCGTCAATAGTTGACAGCAAATAAACTTGGGATTATTGTGTCGGTACGAACAATTATTAAGAGTCGCAGAATGAACGACGAGCAGGCATTAAAAGAAATTATTACCCGCTATGGAACTATGGCGGATCTGGCGCGGGCGCTCGAATGCGACCGGGCGCTGGTGCATCGGTGGGTTCACAAGTTTAAGGGCGTGCCGGTGTACTGGATTGAGCGGGTCGAGGCGAAAACGGGAATCCCGAGGGAGCGGGTAAGGCCGTCTTTCTTCCGGCGCGATGTATGAAGTACCCCATCTCGGATTGGCAGGTGGCCGAGATCCGGCGCTATTACCAGCAGGCACCTATCAGGGGGGGCGTAAAACGTTTGGCCGAGCGCTTGGGGCTGCCGATGTGGAAGGTGAGCCAGTTCGCGCAAGATCAAGGGTTTGCCAGGGTTGGCGCGCGCGGGCCGGCTTGGACCGATGCCGAGGATAAACTTCTGATGGTTCACTATTGGAAGACGCCGCGTGTGATCAGTCGCATCTTCAAAACGAACGGATACAGCCGCAGCCCCAACGCCGTTTCGGTGCGGCGCAGTCGATTGCAGCTCAGGGTAGCCGATGCCGATGTTTATACAGCCCGCGGGCTGGCCGATTGCATGGGCGTCGAGGTCCACACCGTTATGAATTGGGTGAAAAAAGGTTTGCTGCGGGCCGGAAGAAAGGGCACGAATCGCGCGGACTGGCAGGGTGACATCTACGTAATCTACCCGAGCGCGGTGCGTGACTTTCTCATTCGCTACACCGCGCATTGGGACCATCGGAAGACCGACAAATTCTGGCTGGTGGACATCCTGAGCGGACAGACCGGCGAGAAACTAGAAAAGCGAGAGTCGGCGTGAAACTACGCGACTATCAAATCAAGGCGCTCGATGATGTGCGGGAGGCGTATCGCCGCCGTGCCAAGGGTGTCCTGCTGGTCATGCCCACCGGGGCCGGGAAAACTCTCACGGCGACCCGGCTTGCGCAGTTGGCCGCGGCCAAGGGAACCCGTACCGTGTTCACCGCGCACCGCAAAGAACTGGTCTCCCAGCTCTCCGGGGCGCTGACGCAGTGGGGCGTCGAGCATGGCGTCATCGCGCCTTGGGCGAAGGAGAACGGCGCGCCTGTGCAGGTGGCGAGCGTCGGCACGCTGGCGCGCCGGCAACGGCTGGACAAACGGGGCCGGTATCGGTTCGACCTGGTGGTGACCGACGAGGCGCATCATCTAGCGCCGGGAACGCAGTGGTTCCAGGTGCTGGAGCACAACCCGGCGGCGAAGTATCTCGGCATCACAGCGACGCCGTGCCGGCTCGACGGCAAGCCGCTGGGCGTGCAGGCCGGCGGGGCGTTCGATGCGCTGGTGGAAGGTCCGACGATCCTGGATCTTATCGAGGAGGGGTT
>DATIPL010000006.1:0-7227 GCA_035471965.1 Gammaproteobacteria bacterium | reverse complement strand
TGGGCGAAGCTCGGTATTCGATCGATGACCATTTCCAGCTCCGCGATCCCCGTGTCCGTGTCCCCCTGCATGACCAGCGCCCTGCCGAGGCTGAAATGACCGAGGGCGTCGCGCTCGTCCAGCGCCACGGCGCGTGTCGCCGCCTTCACCGCCTTTGCCAGGTTTTCGCTGCGCTCTGCATGAGGCCCATACCAGACCTTCTGGATGTAGACGTAGGCGAGGCGCGCATGCGCCTGGGCGAACTCGGCATCGAGTTCGATTGAGCGGCGGAACAGCTTCTCCGCCTCTTCGAGATCATCGGTCTCGAAGCGAAACAGGTGCCACATGCCGCGGTGGTAGCAGTCGCGGACGTCGTCGCTTCGCGGCGCGCGGGCGCGGGACCGGCGCTCCTCCTCGGCGGCGAGCTCCGGCTCGATGGCACCGGCGATGGCCGTGGAGATCTCCTCCTGCAGCGCGAACAGATCGCTCAGCTTTCGATCATAGTGCTCGGCCCACAAGTGCCGGCCGTCGCTTCCCTCGATGAGTTGTGCGTTGATGCGAATCGAGTCTCCGTGGCGACGCACGCTGCCCTCGACGACGTACTGCGCGCCGAGCTCTCCGGCAATTGCCCGCACGTCCGCCTGCCGATTTCTGTAGGCGAAGCTGGAATGGCGGGAGACGACGTTCAGCCAGCGGTAGTGGGCGAGCCGCAGGATGATGTCCTCGGTGACGCCGTCGACGAGGTAGTCCGTATCGCCGCCGCCGAGATTGGAAAACGGCAGGAGCGCAACGCAGGGCCGGGGGAACGGCGCCTGCCCCGCCGCACCTTCGGCAGTCGAAGTATCGTGTCGATCGCCGCTCGCGGCCACCGCGGTCGGTGCCGCGTTCACGCGGCCCTGCGCAATCTCGGCGGAGAGGGCGTCCGTTTCCGGATCCGGATCGACCCCCAGTTCCCGCGCGAGGATTTCCCGGCACCGCGCGTACTGGCGCAGCGCCAGCTCCGGGCGGCCCATGCGGACATGCAGTCGCATCACCTCGCGGTGCACGGACTCGGCGAGAGGATCGAGGTCGAGCAGACGCGTGCCGAGCTGCAGCGCCTTTTCCGTCTCGCCCGTGTCCAGCCGATGCTGGAGCAGCCGGGTGAGGGCTTTTGTCAGCAGCCCGCGGAGCCGCTCCCGCTCGACCAGCAGCCACTCTTCGAAGGCGGGATCGCGGACGCTCGTGCCGCTCAGCAGGTCGCCGGCATAAAGCGCCACCGCCTGTTCCAGATCCTCTGGCGAGCCGCTCCCGCATAAGCGCTCGAACATGCCGACGTCGGTTTGCACGGCGTCGAGCGCCAGCATCACCGTGTTGCCCGTCGTCACCAGCGGCGGCGGATCGATGACGGCGAGATTCCGGCGCAGTCCGGAGAGCGTCTGCCGCAGGCTGGTGCGGGCCTGCGCCTCGGAGCGGTCGCTCCAGAAACGAGCCATGAGGGCATCGCGCGTATGCGGGGTGCCGGGGGAAAGCGCGAGATAGGCGAGCAGCGCCCCGCTCTTGCGCGTCGACACGTGCAACGGTTGTCCGGATTCGAGACGCGCCGAAAGTCCGCCGAGAAGAGAAAGTTGAAGCCGAGACATGGATCCGGGGAGGGGCCGCCGTTGCGCCCCGCGGCGCATTTCTAACACTTTTCTCACGCCTCGGATACTCGCGCGGGCTCTCCGTGACGGCCGAACGCACGATTCGATCACGCTTCCCGGCGATGATACCCGCCGACGAAAACGTCGATTCAGTCACAGGAGAAGCCGCCATGAACCCATTCAGCGCAACTTTCACCTCTCACGACCGGAGCGGCACCGCTGCAAAGGGCGTGACCGGGTGTCTCGGTCGAGTTCTCGGCACATTCGAGCAGTGGCACCTTCGCGCCCGGACGCGGCGGCATTTGCGCGGACTGGACGAGCGCCTGCGGCTCGATGTCGGCCTGGACAGGGACGCGGCGATGCGGGAAGCACGGAAGCCGTTCTGGCAGCGGTGACTGGACGGGTCTCGTCATCCGAACCCGATGGTTTCATTCACAAGAGGAGCGAATAGAGATGAAGACTTATGTGATCCGACGACGCAGCGCATGGGCCGACGCGCGGGAGCTCGAGCAGGCCGCTGCCCGCTCGACCCGCGTTGGAAACGAGGAGATGTCCACGCAGGTGCGATGGATTCGAACCTACGTGTTGGAAGAGGCAGACGGCCGGCTGGGTTCGGTGTGCATCTATCAGGCCACCGGCGCTGAAGCGATAAGGGAGCACGCGCGCCGCGCGGCCCTGAGGGCGGACGAGATCTACCCCGTCGAGCGAACCGTAATCGTGCGCGAGGATCCGGAACAGAACGCGCAGGCGGCCTGATTTCAGCGCGCTGCGGGAGACATGAACACGCTGTCCCGGGGTCGGCTGATTGACTCGAGGGCGAATGTGAAGGGTAATCTGTCGATCAATCCTTCTGAACGCCGAGCGTAAACAGTCGACTCCGGGATCAGCGTCCTTTTTGAGGTCTGACTTGAGACACCCCGAAACCCTTCACGCCCCCGGGGCCCGGGCACGCGTGCTTCAAGTCGCCACCCCGCCGACACCCCGTCGCCGGTCGCATGAGCCTGATCAATTCCGTTTCCGGGAGGCATGCCGATGTCCCTTCCCGTGCTCTACGGCAATCGCGAATCTGGACACTCTTACAAAGTCAAGCTCGCGCTGACTCTGCTCGAGATTGCGCACGAGTATCGCGAGGTCGATCTCGAAACGCCGCGTGATGAGCGCCGAGCCGACTTCCGCGCCGCGAGCCCCTTCGGCGAGGTCCCGGTCCTGGTCGATGGCGGCCGGCCGCTTGCGCAGTCGGATGCGATTTTGCTTCATCTCGCCCGGCGTACAGGTGGCCTTGGCGGGGAGCTCGATCCGGATCGGCTGTCGCAGTGGCTGTTCTGGGAGGCGAATCGTATCGGTTTCTCCGTACCCAACCTTCGGGCCGCGCTCACTTACGCCAGCGGCACCGCGGCGCCGGTCGTGGATTGGTTGAGCGCGCGGGCGAGGGAGGACCTGGCGTGTCTCGAGCGGGAACTCGGCGCTCGGAATTTTCTGCTCGGAAGCGAGGTCACGGTCGTGGACATCGCCTGCTGCGCGTATCTCTTCTGGCCGGAGCAGGCGGGACTCGACCTGGCGACGTGGCCGAATGTCGTCGCCTGGCTCGACCGGATCCGCGCCCTGAAAGGATGGGCCGCGCCGTATGAGCTGTTGAAGTAACCAGGGAGACACGGGTCGCTCGAGGCTCAGTCACCGGTCTCACCCGCGGTGCGGCTGCGGGACGCCGATTCGGAATCGATCCTCGGCTTCGCGTCCTTTCCGTGAGCACGGCGGTACCGTGTGCCGCTGCCGTTATCGCGGGCACCTGGAAAGAAAACTGGACTGCGCCCGCGGAAGGCGTCGGGCAAACGATGAATCTCTTGCGCAGGGATCTGGCTCCAAATCGCGTCGAATCCGGACGCTCCGCGGCCCGACTCGCAGGTCTTTTCCAATGGCGTGACCGCCTGGACCGCTCTCGGTATCCACAGAAGGCATCACCGTTATCCTGGGTAAGTCCTTGATTTACATCGACGCAACGACTGATGGTGATGCGGGAACCGGATCCCGGGTTGTTCAACCCGGGGTCGCGTCTTCGATTTCCGTGCGGCCCATGTCGCCGTGCGACAGCCGATGCGTTGCGCGTGCGGCGCGATGGGCGCAATATTCCCCCGCGCCCGTCGGATTCGAACCCGCCTCGAGCCAGGACGCACGGGTGCGTGGGAATAAGAAGATGGACCGTATCGATTCTGCCCGAGCCGACGCTGGAAAAATTCTGAAAGCCTTTGCCGCTTTTCTGCTCGTGTGCGCGCTCCTGCCGTGGGGTGCCCACGCGGCAGAGAGCGAGGACGTCGAGATCGCGCTCAGTCTCTCCAACATGCTGCGCGCCGCGCGCGGCGTCATCGCGAGCAAGCAGCCCCTCATCAATGACCCCGATGTCGGCGACAAGGGCTTGAGCGGTGAGGCGGTGCTCGCGGAGGCGATTAAGACTTACCGTGAGCTGACTCAAAGCGATCCGCGCTCCGTCGACGCGGATACACGCAAGGGCCGCCTGCTGTTGGCTCAGATGACGGCAATCCGCGAAGTCATGGACAACAGCCAGGGCGACATCAACGCGCCGGGGATCGGCTTCAAAGGTTTCGTGCCGGCCGTATTCGCCCGGCTCGTCAACGAGCGTTTCGCAGAGCTGGTCGGATTCGAAGCCGAAATCAAAGTCACGGCACCGCCCAGCCTGATTAGAAACCGCAAATCCCGTCCCGACGAATGGGAGGCGGAGGTGATCAAGTCCAGGCTCGGCGCTCAGGACTGGCCCAACGGACAGATGTTCCATGCCGAGTCGACGAAGGACGGCCGCGAGGCGTTTCGCGTGGCCGTGCCCGAGTACTACAGCGAAGGCTGTCTCAGCTGCCACGGTGAGCCGAAGGGCGAAATCGACGTCACCGGCTACCCCAAGGAAGGGGGTAAGGAAGGTGACCTCGGCGGCGTGATCAGTATTACGCTTTACCGCTGATTGGAAGCGGTCCCAGATTTGCTGTGCTTGCCGATACGGCGTCAAGACAGGCTCGAAATGCTCATTTTCGGGCGTGAAAACCGCGCTTTGTAAGCCTGTTTTTGACTTGTCTCGCCTGCGCTCGCTGACTCCGGGATAGATTCTGGACGGTCCCGGTCCGGGATCGTCCTGCTCGACTGATATTTTCAAGCGCATCGAGGCGCTATCGTCATGACGCGTTTCTCCATCTTTACCCGGCTCGTTTTTCTCTCCGTCGTTCTGATCGGCGTTTTGCTGGCATCCAATACGCTGCTCAGTCGGGCACTTTCACGTAACGCCGAGGCGCTGGCTGCGGAAGCCGAGATTATCGAGGCGCTTCGCGTCGCCAACACTGCCAGCAAGGCATTCGGCGATCTCAAGTACTGGCTGACCGACCTGGCCGTCAGTCTGCTGATGTTGTCCGAGCAGCAGGTCAACCGCGCACGCACGCGGGTCGACGAGGCACTTGAAGAGCTGCGCAGATACGATGCTGAGACGGCCGCCGCGGTGGAGAAGGAGGTCGAGGCGCTTTACGACCAGGGGATGAAGGCGGTTGACGCCTACACGGAAGACAGACGTGTCATCGGTAACTCGTTGATGGCGGCGAGTCGTGTTCACATTGCCGCGGTGGACGCGCAGCTGGGGGACCTGGTGGATCGCTTTCAGGCCGATGCCATAGTCAAACGCGATGCCGCTTTGGCCGGTGCGGAACAGGCGGTCGATCAATCATTCACCATCGTGTGGGTGGCGAGCCTCATCGGACTCGTGCTTGCGTGGCTGGTGCTGCGCTCGATAACCGTGCCGCTGGGACGGCTCGTCGGTGCAATGTCGGCGATTACCGCCGGAAAGCTCGATGCCGAGATACCTTCCCCGGGCCACGACGAGATCGGTGCGATGACGAAAACCCTGGCCCTGTTCCGGGACAGTCTGGCAGAGCGGGACAGGCTGGCGGCAGAGCAGGCGCGGGCGGAAACGGAGGCACGTCACGCTCAAGAGCGGCTTCTTACCGCGATCGAAAGCATTTCCGAAGGCTTCTCCCTGTATGACAGCGACGATCGGCTGGTCGTGTTCAACACCCGCTATCGGGAGATCCTCTATCCCGGCATGGAGGATCTGATCGTAAAAGGAACCCCTTTTGAAACGATCGTTCGACGCGCGGCCGCCAATGGCCTGATCCGCGACGCGCTGGGCCGGCGCGAAGCCTGGGTGAAGGAGCGGCTTGCCAGCCACCGGTCGCCGCCGAGAGTCCCGTCCATCCAGCGCAGAAGCGATGGCCGTTGGATCAGGGTGAACGAGCGCAAGACCGACGACGGCGGCACGGTTGCCGTATACACGGATATCACCGAGGAAAAGCAGTCGGAGGAACAGCTTCGTCTGGCCAAGGAGCAGGCAGAGCGTGCGCTGGAAGAGCTCACTCAGGCACAGCAAAGCCTCCTTCACGCAGAGAAGATGGCCTCCCTCGGTCAGCTCACCGCGGGAGTGGCCCACGAGATCAAGAACCCGCTGAATTTCGTCAACAACTTCGCGGGGCTGTCCATCGACCTGTTCGAGGAGCTGCGTGAGGCGGTGCGGGGGAAATCGGGATCCTCGTCAGCGGACCATGACGGGGAAGTGACGGAACTCATCGACACCATCGGCGGGAACCTGACCAAAATCAAAGAGCACGGCGGACGCGCGGATCGCATCGTGACGAGCATGTTGTCCCACGCGCGGGGCGGAGCGGGATCGCCGCAAGCGACGGACCTGAACGCACTGATCGATGAAAGCCTGAACCTGGCGTATCATGGCGAGCGGGCCCGGGATCATTCGTTCAACATTTCCATAGAGCGCCAGTTCGATCCCGGAATCGGCAAGCTGGACCTCTATCGTCAGGAAATGACCAGAGTGTTCATCAACCTGATTACGAACGGCTTCTATGCAACGCAACGCCGTAAGGACGAGCTGGGCGAGCCGGATTACGTTCCGACCCTGACGGTCCGCACGCAAGCCACCGATGACCGTGTCGAGCTGCGCATACGGGACAACGGTATCGGCATGCCCGCATCGGTTCGCGAGAAGGTATTCGAGCCGTTCTTTACCACCAAGCCGCCCGGGGAGGGCACCGGGCTCGGTCTCTCGCTGACCTACGACATCGTCGTTCAGCAACACCGCGGGCAGATAGAAGTCCAGTCCGAAGAAGGTAAGTTCACAGAGGTGATCGTTTCCCTGCCCCCGCAAACCGATCATCTCGCCATGAAACGAGGATCAGCATGAATCCCGCCACGATACTCGTCGTCGATGACGAACCCGATCTCGAACAGCTGCTGATGCAGCGCTTTCGCCGGAAAGTGAAAAACGGCGAGCTCAAGTTTCATTTTGCCGGCGACGGCGAGGAAGCCCTGTCGATGCTGGACGAGCAACCCGACGTCGACCTGGTGCTCAGTGACATCAACATGCCCCGCATGGACGGCTTGACCTTGTTGACCAGCCTCAAGGAAATCGACAGACAGCTGAGAACGGTGATCGTTTCGGCATACGGTGACATGCGGAATATCCGTACGGCGATGAATCGCGGCGCCTTCGATTTCATTACCAAGCCGATCGAGTTCGAGGATCTGGAAGCAACCATCGAGAAAACGCTCAAAGATCTGAACACATTCAGGG
>DATIPL010000005.1:0-8580 GCA_035471965.1 Gammaproteobacteria bacterium | reverse complement strand
CCACCGTGAGGCGCATGCCCAGTGCGTATCCGTCACGGGCTTCCTCTGTAGCCGCTATGGTGCGGGAATCGGCGGCAGCTTCCGCGGCCTCCGCGGTCACCGCGATCAACGCAGGCTCTGCCACCGTGGTGCCAAACCCCAGCGCGAAGGCGTACAGAAGCAGGGCAACCAGGCTGCCCTTGCGCACGAATGCGTGGGCCATGGACTCGCCGAGGGGAAAAAGCCCCATCTCGAGCCCGAATATGAAAAAGCTCAGACCCGCCACAATAACCGCGGTGCCGGCGAGTAATCCGAGCCAGTCGGGCAACGGCTGCTCGATGACCACGAGCTGAAACAGTCCGATGACGACTATGATCGGCGCCAGATCCCGAACGCTTTGCAGCGTGGCGCGGACGAAGGCGAAAAAAGGCTTCAAGGCGTATCTGGCTTTCCAAGATTCCGGGAGATCTTCATCAGCCTGCCGAATGCCGCAAAAGACGCCTTGCCCTGGATCAGATCTGGAAAGAATCGCCCGGTGTCAACCGGCGATTGCCTTCACCGCGGCTGCGGAACCGCGAGCAGGGCTTTGTATTCCCGGCGGCTGCTGGATTGTCCGGAAAAGAAAAAAGGCCGATGAATGACTCATCGGCCGCCTAAGTTCAACGCCAGTTTGAGCGCCGACGAAGTTAGCCCGGCATCTCCGGCGCAATGGGCACGTCCGCCAGATGCTCGGCGTGGGCCTTGAAATAGCCTTTTTTCTTGATCGACGCTTTGGCCTCGGCCTCGTCGAAGGCGACGCGCTCGCTGCCGATTTCCTTGAAGCTCCCGACGGGCTTCAGGTCACCTTCGCCAACGCCGAGAGTCTCGTAGGCCTGCGCCCGGTGGGCGTCGTCGGTGACGATGAAGTACTCGGGATTCTTGGTGTCCTGATACACGAGGAAGTTCATCGCGGTCCTCCTTATCTAATGGGTTAAGCGCGCGATCCGCGCGTAACCTTCGGGTATGATCTGAATCTACCGTTCAAGTGTGTTGTGATCTTGATCCGGATCAGCTTGTATGAGGCTTCGGGTCATTCCACCGGTACGGGATCGCCCGAAAGCGCGGGACGCACCACTTTTTTCCGCATAAACTGAGCGAGGCTGAGGCGTTCCATCGCGCAAACTCCCAAGCGTCCGATTACATCGGGCCTCGGCGCGGGATTCGTCCTCGACGACGGTCAAACCAAACAAGGAGAACCCTTTCATGTACAAGTGGATTGCTTTTGCTCTGATTGCCGCATTTTCGCCACTCCCTGTCCTCTCAGCTTCCATGGGTGAGAGCGTCAACTATAGTGTCGACGGACGACCCTACGAGGGCTACTACGTCTCTCCCGGGAATCATGCTCCGCTGGTTCTGATCATTCATGACTGGGACGGGCTCACCGACTACGAAGTCAAGCGGGCGCACATGCTGGCGGAGATGGGGTACGCGGCGTTTGCGGCAGATTTGTTTGGCGCCGGAGTACGTCCCACCAAGGTCGAGGACAAGCGCCAGCACACTGGAGAACTCTACAGGGATCGTGCCAAGATGCGCGCGCTCATGTTTGCCGCGCTCGACGAGGCGAGGAAGAAGGGCGCTGATACCGGCAACGCCGTGACCATGGGCTATTGTTTCGGCGGCGCCGCGGTGCTGGAGCTCGCCCGCTCCGGGGCGGATCTCAAGGGTTTCGTCACCTTTCACGGCGGCCTGAAAACGCCGGAGGGGCAGGACTATACGAATGCCCGCGGCGAGATCCTGGTGATGCATGGCACCGCGGACTCGGCCATCACCATGGACCAGTTCGCGGCGCTCGCCAGTGAGCTCGAGACCGCCGGGGTCAAGCATGAGATGGTGACCTACAGCGGCGCACCGCATGCATTCACGGTATTCGGCAGCGATCGCTACCGGCAGGACGCCGACAGGAAATCCTGGGCGCGGTTCAGCGCGTTCCTGGAAGAAAAACTGCGCTGAGCGCTGTGCAGGGATAAGGCCGGTGACTTCCGTCACCGGCCTTTATTTTTCCCGTTCAGCCCGATTTCTTCACCCAGGACTTGCACCAGCCCTTGGAGCTGACTTCTTTCCCGGGAAAGATGGCGCACCCGCCCCAGTCCTTGTCTCCGCCTTGCCAGAGCTGGCAGTTATTGCACTGCTGACCTTCCTTGGAGGATTCGTGGGTGTACTCCAAGGCTTTCGCCGTGGGGTCGTTCGGGTCGACCTTGGGAAGGTGGCCGGCAGCCGCTGAGATTCGTGGCGCCAGGACGCCGCTCATCGCAACCAGAGCGGTTCCCGCGCCGGCCCTGCGCAAAAAATCGCGCCGGGATGGGATGGTTTTACCTTTCTTCATGCTGAGTTCTCCGTAACAGGGAAATGGAGGTTCTCGCCCTCGTTTCCTTCGAAAGTCGGTTTTAGAAAATCAACAGCCGCTCAGGGCTGGGGCCGGTGACATGCGCCTGCACCGAGCCGAGTGGCGGTGCGAATCGCCGAGGGCCGACCGAGAGGACCACCAGCGCGCCCGGTATCCACGCGGCGGAGGCAGTCGTTTCGCGCGGCGTGCCTGGTAGCGATCCAATTCAATAATGCGCGTCCCGGCGACTGACAGCGCAGCGGCCATTCCGAATCACGATCTTAAACCCTTCCGGTGGAACGACGCCAACGGCCGCAAATCGGCCGTTGATCCGCAGTCTTGGCGGCGACCTGGCTCCCGCTCCGTCCGTGCGTGAACTTCGCCGGATTAAACGAAACCCCGACACGATGCCGATACGCCGACAAACAGTGAGTCGCGATTTTTCGGCAATCAGGGCGCCTTCCTCCGCGGCGCCTCCGCGATATGAGCGATGTTCGTCCCTTGGACGAACTCGTCCTTCAGCGATACGGCTCGTCTCCCCTGGCGCCATCAGCAAAAGCAATAGGGCGCATCAAAGTATCGAGGAGAAGGGCCAGGCCGCCATGAAAGCGTCGTTACTGATGGTATTTCAGCCGCGTGCGTATGATCTCCTCGAGATCCGTATCCTCCAGATGCGCCAGTATGTCGTGCAGTGTTTCCTCGATTTCCGGAAGCAGTACGTCCTCCAGGGCCCTGGCGCGGCGCTCGGTACGGCGGTATTCATCCAGAAGTCGAAGCAGGTTGCCGACCATGGCGGCAAGCTCCGCCGCCAACGGAAGCATTTCGGTGAATAGTCTTCTGCAGATCTCGGCTTCCGGCGAAGGAAGCTCGGCATAGGGGGGCCGCTCCGGGAGGGGCAGCAAGAGCTCACTCTGGATGACGCTTACGCCCAGGTAAGACTGGCTCGACGTTCTAACCTGGGCGTCCTCCAACGGCTCGGCGGGATAGACCTGCAGGCCGTGGAGCCCATGACGAATCGCAGCGCTGGCAACCGCTTCCCGTCCTTCGTCGTGAAGGGCGATGAACTCCGCCAGGCGCTTCTCGTAGCTTGACAGCTCGCGCAGGAGCTGACTCGCCAGCAGAAGCCGTTTCTCGTCGAGAAAATCGTAGCCTTCCTTTACGAGCTGCCGTTCCTCTTTCAGCTCGAGAGCCGCCGAAGGCGTTGGCGGGACATCGCGACTTCCGTTTGGCATCTGCTTCGCGCCCCTCAATCCGGTTTCGATATGTAGCGGCGGATCTGTTCGTCGCTCAGCCGATGCAGCTCGGACAACGGCAGTGTTTTCAATATCTCCCAGCCGACAGTCATGCTTTCCTCCAGGGTGCGCCGCGCCGGCTGCTGAACCAGCTCTCGCTCGAAGCGGTCACCGAACTCGAGGAAGCGCTGGTCGGTCTTGGGCAGTCCTTCAGTGCCGACGATGCTGGCCAGCACCCGCATCTGAACTGCGTGCGCATAGGCGGCATAGAGTTGCTGCGCGAGCCCGGGATGATCTGCGTGGCTGAAGCCCCTTCCGGTTCCGTCCTTCATCAGCCGCGACAGGCTCGGCAATACCTTGACCGGCGGATAGATCCCCTGGCGGTCGAGATCGCGGTCGAGAACGATCTGGCCCTCGGTGATGTAGCCGGTGAGATCCGGGATTGGATGCGTGATGTCGTCCGAGGGCATGGTGAGTATCGGCAGCTGCGTCAAGCTGCCGCTGATGCCCGTGATTGTGCCGGCGCGCTCGTATATCGTCGCGAGATCCGAGTACATGTAGCCCGGATATCCCTTGCGCCCCGGCACTTCGGCGTGACTCGCGGAAACCTCACGCAATGACTCGCTGTAATTGGTCATGTCGGTCATGACGACGAGCACGTGTTTGCCCTCGTGGAACGCGAGATACTCCGCTGCGGTCAGGGCGAATCGGGGAGTCAGCAGGCGCTGCACGCTCGAGTCGCTGGCCATATTGAGAAACATCACCGTATGCTCGAGCGCGCCGCTCGTTTCCATGGCGTGGCGGAAAGTTTCGGCGGTGTCGTGGGGTACGCCGATGCCGACGAACACTATGGCGAAGGCTTCCGCCCCCTTTCCGCGAAGCCGCGCGTCGCGGGCAATTTGAACCGCCATGCGGTCATGGGGTAATCCGCCGCCGGAAAATATCGGCAATTTCTGGCCCCGCACGAGGCTGTTCAGGACATCGATGGTGGAGATGCCGGTTTCGATGAAATCCGTCGGTTTCGCCCGGTGCGCCGGGTTGATGGCGAAGCCCTCTATGCGCAGACGCTGAAAGGAGGGCACGGCCGGACCCCCGTCGATGATGCGGCCGACTCCGTCGAAGATCCGGCCGAGAAGCTCGGGCCCGACTCCAAACTTGAGCTGCTCGCCGTGCAGCCGAACGCGGGTGGTAGAGGGCGATAAGCCTTCCGTGGCTTCCAGCACTTCGACCACCATGTGCTCTTCATCAAGCAGGGTGATTCGACCGAGGCGCCTGCGTCCGTCGCGGCCAATGACATCCACGGCCTCGTTGAGACCGACGTTTACGTTGCGGCGCATGAACAGCAACGGTCCTTCGATGCTGGTGGCCGTGCCTTCGACTGAGAAATCAGCGTACATTGGCGCTCACCCTCGTCCATGCGGCGAAATCGGCTTCGAGCTGCTCCTGCAACAAATCGAATTGATCGAGACGGCCTTCCGGTATCTCCTCGCCCATGCGCTGCAGCCCGCGGACTACCGAAAGCGATGAAAGCTCTTCCGCGCTCGCCCCCACCTCGACTGCTTTCTCCGCAAGATCGATGAAGCGCACGAGCAGGCGCATCATGCGCACCTGGCGTTCGGGCGAGCAGTACCGGTCCACGGGAGAGATCGCGGACTGGCGCAAGAAACCCTCGGAAACGACCTGTGCGCAAAGCAGCACCAGCTGCTGTCGCATCGGCAGGGCGTCTTTGCCCACGATCCTCGCCATGCGCTCGAGACGTGCCTGCTGTTGAAGCAGGGTGAGGAAACGACGGCGGGTTTCCGACCAGTGCGGATCGCCTCGCGCCTGCCACCAGGCCGCGAGCGCGTCGACGTCCTCGGAATAGGACTGCAGCGGGTGTATCGCGGGATAAAAGCGCGCGTGGGCCCGCGCGCTGTCAAGGGCCCAAAAGGTGCGCACGTAGCGCTTGGTGTGGGTGGTCACCGGCTCGGAGAAATCGCCTCCCGCGGGACTCACCGCGCCGATTATCGTAACGGAACCTTCGTCCCCCGAAAGCGTTCGCACGCGCGCCGCGCGCTCGTAGAATTCCGCCAGACGGCTGCTCAAGTAGGCCGGATAACCGGACTCGGCGGGCAACTCGCCGAGCCGGCCGGAAATCTCTCGCAGGGCCTCCGCCCACCGGCTGGTCGAATCGGCCATGAGAGCGACATGCAAGCCCTGGTCGCGGAAATATTCCGCCACCGAGACCGCCGTGTAGGTGCTTGCCTCACGCGCGGCCACCGGCATGTTGGAGACGTTGGCGATCAGCACGGTGCGTTCCATCAGCGGGCGACCGGTGCGCGGATCCTCCAGCTGGGGAAATTCGTGCAGCACACCCGACATTTCGTTGCCGCGCTCTCCGCACCCCACATATACGATGACATCCGCATCGCACCATTTGGCGAGACTTTCCTGGAGCACGGTTTTGCCGGTGCCGAAGCCGCCGGGAAGCGTCGCCTTGCCGCCTTGGGCCACTGGAAAAAAGGCATCGAGTATTCGCTGTCCGGTGAGCATGGGTCCGGCGACGGGGAGCCGCTCGGCGATGGGGCGCGGCTTGCGCACCGGCCATACGTGGCTCATGGCAAGCTCGATCGATCCGCGGTCGTGATCGTCCAACCAGCAGAGCGTCTCGTCCTGGGCGTACTCACCGCCAGGCGCAATCCGCGCCACCTTACCTCCGACACCCGGCGGGACGAGACAGGGAACTGACTTGGCTCCGAAAGTCTCGACCTGGCCGAAGCGCATCCCTTCGCTCAGCACGTCTCCCTCGCTTACACCGGACTCGAACGGAAGCACGCGCGGAGGAGTGTTCACGCTTCCGGGCTCGATGTAGGCCGAATCCATTCCCGTGAGGGGGCGCAGCAGGCCATCGAAGATCCCGCCCAACAGGTGCGGGCCCACACGCACCGCGAGCGGAACTCCGTTGCCGAGCACGGTCGCGCCCGGGCGGAGGCCGCTGGTGTCCTCGTACACCTGCACCACGATTTCTTCCCCCTGGATCCGGATCACCTCGCCCATGAGCTCGCGTTCGCCGACCCGCACAGCCTCTCCGATCTGAAACGGCTTCTCGACGCGCGCTTTGAGCACCGGTCCGCTGACAGATGTGATCGTCGCGGTGGTCACGGTCTTGGTCCGTCCCGGTCGCGGTCGCGAAGAAGGGAGAGCAGCTCGGCTTCGATCCGGTTCCTGTCGATCAGCAGCCCTTCCCCCGTGCCGTCCACGCACGCCCCGCCGGCGCAAATGCGCAGGCCGGCCCGGATTTCCTCGCGAGTCACGATATCGGGTGGCTCGCCGCCGCAGTGCTCGGTGATGCGCTCGTTCACGCCGGACAATTCGGCCGCCTCGAAGCGCTCGGGATGCTCGATTCGCCAGGGGTCGCGCGGGAGATGGGCGAGCGCCTCTTCCATCAGACCCAGTATCCATAGGCGTCGACACTTCGGATTCTTCCAGCGCTCCTGCAGGGCCTCGCCAAGTCTTGACCAGGCCAAGGCGAGGCGCTCTTTGTCCGCTTGCTGCCGATTCTGGCGGGCCCGGGTGGCGAGCCGCGCGCGGGTCGCGGCGAGGGTCTCTTCCATGCGTTTTCGCTGCTCCTCGATCGCCGCCCGCATGCGCGCCCGATTTTCGCGGTGGGCCCGCTTCACCGTTTCCTCAGCGCCCCGCCTGGCGTCTTCAAGAATCCGGCGGCAACGCTCGTTCCGGGTGGATTCCACCAGCTCCTCGAGCGCATTCACCTGCGCCTCCAGTACGCTGCCTGGCTCACTCATGCTTCAAGCCCAAGCTGAGCCCGAATCCACCGGGAGAGATCCGGCACGGACATGCGCCCGCGGACGTCGGGGACGACGAGCAGCAGCGGGCGCAGTCGTGCCTGCATCCGCCGCAGCTCGTCAGACGGCAGTTGCGCGGCGAACTCAGCCGTGATCAGCACGAGCTCCGCTTCGCGGCAGGCCCAGTCGAGGTCGGCCGCGACTTTTTCCTCACTCGTCACGCGGATCCTGGCGCCCCCGAGGCGGTAGGCGCTGGCGCTTGCTTCGTCGCCGATGAAGATGACCGCAGGCATTCGTGCCGTATCGATTCTGCATGCCTAGATGCGGTTCAGGATCAGCACCGACATGAGCACGCCGTAAATGGCGATACCTTCAGCCAGGCCGACCAGGATGAGCACGCGCCCGAGCAGCTCGGGTTTTTCCGCCAGCGCGCCGATGGCGGCGCTGCCCACCAGTCCCACCGCGTAGCCGGCGCCAATCGCGGCGGCGCCGGTCGCGATTGCCGCCGCAAGCAGGCCCAGCCCCAAGGCGTCCGCATCGAGCGCCGCCGGGCCGGCGGCCGCTGCCGCCACCGCAGGCGGCACGACGACGAGGCCGGCTATCAATAGCCCTGATGCCGCAGCCGCGACGGCCAGAGAAATCAACATGGTCTTCTTGCGTCGGCTCATTACGTTCTCCTGAGATTGGAAACCCGGGGGGAAGCGGGAGGTGTCAGCGGACGAAACACTCGACCCTCGCCCCGCAGGAAGCGGATGAAAAACTCGAAAAGGACGAGGCGCGTGGTCTGAATGAAGACCACCAGGCCCTCGAGGACGATCACGATTACGTTTCCGATCACCATGATCGTGATACGGACCGCCGCGTGCCGGCTGGTGTCGGCGATGGTGACGATGGCCAGCGATACCCCGGCGTGGGCGAGGGCGAAGGCGCCTACCCGCGCAAAAGAGATCGTGTTCACCAGCAGCTGTAGCGTGCTTTCCAGAAGGTGTCCGAATCCGCCGCCGATGGACGCGCCCCTGTGACGGCCAGCCCACATGACACCGCCGCCGTACCAGAGCAGAGCGGCTGCGGCCGCCGAGATGAATTCGACGCGCCAGATGCTGAGCACCAGCGACAGGTACATCGCCAGCAGCGCGGCGTCGAGCCGCCACCAGGTTGCGAGCTCGCCGCGCCAGGATGCTTCGACGCCGTTGAGGAGCAGACCGAGCATGATGACGATGACGCC
>DATIPL010000004.1:0-15461 GCA_035471965.1 Gammaproteobacteria bacterium | reverse complement strand
CGCCATGCCTGACAACGTGCGGCCTACAGCCGAAAAGAACGACATCATCAAAATTTTGAACACCGCCTTTCCAACCTGGGAGGACGTCCTGGGCCCGGGCTGATCCCCGGCGCGAGCCCGGGGCGATGGAGTGCGCAGTCGAAACATGAGGGGTAAGTCCCCCCGACTGCGTCGAAATCGATTTTCCTCCTCGTCCTGCCTGCCCCGAGAGAGACATGAGCAAGAAATTCGATGCAATCATCATCGGCACCGGACAGTCCGGACCGCCGCTGGCCGGGCGAATGACCAGGGAAGGAATGAAGACGGCCATCATCGAGCGAAAGCTGTTCGGCGGCACCTGCGTCAACGTGGGCTGTATTCCCACCAAGACTCTGGTGGCAAGCGCGCGCGCCGCCCATATGGCGCGGCGGGCCGGTGATTTCGGCGTCGCCATCGATGGAGTCGTCAGCGTCGACATGAAGAAGGTCAAGGCGCGGAAGGACAGCGTGGTGCGCCAATCCAACGAAGGTGTGACCAGGTGGCTCAAAGGTATGGACAAACTGACCGTGTTCGAAGGTCACGGATCGCTGGAAAGCGCCAACACCGTGCGCGTCAACGGCGAGCTTCTGGAAGCCGACCGTATCGTTCTGAACCCCGGAGGCCGCGCCGCGGTGCCGAAAATGCCGGGCATCGACGATATCGACTACCTGACAAACTCCAGCATGATGGAAGTGGACTTCCTTCCCGAGCATCTGGTCGTCATCGGGGGCAGCTACATCGGGCTCGAGTTCGGGCAGATGTATCGACGCTTCGGCAGCCGCGTCACAGTAGTTCAGCGTGGTCCGAGATTGATCGAGCGGGAGGACGAGGACGTTTCCGAGGCGGTGAAGGAAATTCTGGAAAACGAGGGTATCGACGTGCGGCTGAACGCCGAGTGCACGGCATTCGAGAAACGCGGATCTGAAATCGCTGTCACTGCGCACTGCGAAGGCGCTGATCAGCAGGTGATCGGCAGCCACGTGCTGCTGGCCGTGGGACGAAAACCGAACACGGACGATCTGGGGCTGGAAAACGCCGGCGTAGAGACAGACTCACGCGGCTTTATTCAGGTCGACGATCGGCTTCGGACCAACGTGCCGGGAATCTGGGCTATGGGCGACGCCAACGGCATGGGCGCGTTTACCCATACTTCTTACAACGACTACGAAATCCTCGCCGCGAATCTTTTCGACAACGATACGCGAAGCGTTTCCGACCGTATCGTCACCTATGGCCTGTTCATCGATCCGCCTCTTGGCCGGGCGGGAATGACGGAGAGCCAGGTGCGCGAATCGGGACGTAAGGCGGTGGTCGGAAAAATGAAAATGTCGGACGTCGGACGTGCACGCGAGCGGGGCGAGACGCAAGGATTCATGAAAATACTCATCGACGTCGAGAGCAAGAAGATATTGGGCGCCTGTGTACTCGGGATCGGCGGGGATGAAGTGATCCACTCGGTGCTGGACGTGATGTACGCAGATGCCCCCTACACCGTGATCCAGCGCGCGGTGCACATCCATCCGACCGTCACCGAGCTGATCCCGACGATGCTGGGGGAACTCGAACCCTTGAACTGACGCGGGGACGCGGTATCGCTTCAGCCGCCCTCGCCAGCGGTTACCGTGCGGGAGCTCCAGCGATCGCGAATAAACTTGATCGCCGGGCTCACCAGGACGGCGATGGTTATCAACATGATCACAAGGGTAATGGGCCGTTCCCAGAGAAAGGAAACGGAGCCGTCGCTGATGGCGAGCGCCCGGCGAAGGTTATCCTCCATGAGATCGCCGAGGATGAAGCCGAGAATCATGGGAGCCATGGGATAGTCCAGCAGTCGAAGAGCGATGGCGATGGCGGCGAAGATCACCATCAGATAGAGCTCGAAGGTATTGAACGATACCAGGTACACGCCGATGAGAGAGAAAAACAAGATCATCGGCACCAGAATTTCCTTGCGCAGCGCCAGCAGCCGGGCGATGTACGGAATGAGGGGCAGATTGAGTATCAAGAGGATAACGTTACCGAGGTACATGGACATGATCACCGCCCAGAACATCTCCGGCTGATCGGTGTAAAGGCGCGGGCCGGGCTGAACCCCGTAGCTGATCAGCGCTCCAAGCATGATCGCCGTGGTGCCGGATCCCGGAATGCCCAGGGTGAGCAGCGGAACGAAGGATCCCGTGCATGCCGCGTTGTTGGCCGTTTCCGGTGCCGCCAGACCGCGCACGCTGCCCTTTCCGAACTTGAGCTTCTCCTTGGCGCTGGCGACGGTGCGCTCCATGCCGTAAGCGAGAAAAGAGGCGATGGTGGCGCCGGCGCCGGGCAACACGCCGATTAGAAATCCCAAAATGGACGAGCGTCCAATGACGGGGGCAATTGTTTTCACTTCGCTGCGATCGAGCTTGAGCGTTCCCATGCCGCCGCGGGCCGCCCTCGCGGCTTTTTCCGACACGTCCTCGTTCTTGAGGATGGTCATCATCGCCTCGGAGAGCGCAAACATGGCCATCGCCAGCATCAGAAAACTGATGCCGTCGGCGAGATCCACGCGGCCGAAAGTGAATCGCTGAACGCCGGCAGAAGGATCGGTGCCTATGGTGGACAGCATCAGGCCGACGACGGTCATCAGCAGCGCCTTGACCACATGGCCCTTGCCGGCGAATGCGGAAACCGCCGTCAGTCCCATTACCATGAGAGCGAAGTAATCAGCGGACTGAAAACTCAAGGCCACCTTGGCCAGGGCCGGCGCCGCAATCATGAGCAAAATGACGCCCACCGTGCCGCCGCTGAAGGAGGAATACGCGGCAATGGCGAGGGCTTTACCCGCGTGCCCCTCGCGGGCCAGGGGGTAGCCGTCGAAGGCGGTCGCAACGGTGCCGGCAACGCCCGGCGCGTTGATCAGAATGGAAGACGTCGAGCCGCCGAAAATGGCGCCGTAGTAGACGCCCGCCATGAGGATCATCGCCGTTGCCGGCTCGAAGCCGTAGGTGATCGGAATCATCAGCGCGATGGCGGAGATGGGGCCGAGCCCGGGGAGCATGCCGATGATGGTTCCGGCGGCGCAGCCGATGAACACCATCAAGAGATTGAGTGGGGTAAACGCGGTGGTCAGACCGAGCAGGATCCCTTCGACCATTACTCGAGCCCCAGAAGGTACCAGACCTCACCCGGCGCGAGGTAAATGTCGAGCAGCTTGGCGAGCACCAGCCAGAAGCCGAGCGAAAGCGGCACCGCGCCCAAGACGATGGTTCGCAGGCTGCGGATGCCGAGGATCCAGAATCCCGCGGCGAGGAACAGGACGGTAGCCAGGAGGAAACCGAGCCAAACGAGGGCAAGGGCGTAGAGCACCATCACCACCATGAGCTGGATCACCTTGTCCCACTGGAAGCCGGCGAAAGCGGAAGCGAAGCGCTTCGCGCCGTCCTCCTTTGGTCGGGTGATCAGAAGCGCGATGGCGAGCACTGCGCCGAGCACGGTCAGCGCCTTGGGCAGCGTTTGAGGTGTGAACGGGTCGGCTTCGGCGCCCGGGAACATCTCGATCCCGGTGGCCATCCAGCCATAACCGAGAAACAGCGCCAGCAGCACCAGCGCGGAGGCACGGTCGCGAGTCATCGGATTCCTCCCGAGAATTCGTCCCCCGGCTCGATGCCGGGGGACGAGGTCAGTCATCTGCTCAGTCGCTGAAGCCCAGGGAGGCGCGCAGTTCGCGCACTTCCTTTTCCTGCTTCTCCAGGAAGGAAATGAACTCGGGACCGGGCTTGAAGATGTTCGCCCAGCCGTTGCGCGCGCGGACCTCTTCCCAGGCCGGTTGCTTGTACATTGCCGCCAGCAGGTCCTGGTACTTCTTCGCCTGGTCGGCGGGCAGATCCGGGGGCCCGAAGAAGCCACGCCAGTTGACGAACTCCACGTCGTAGCCCTGCTGTTTGAAGGTGGGCACGTCATCGGCACCGGAAACCCGCTCCGGCGCGGTGACGCCGAGGATCCGGACCTGGCCGGCTTTGGCCTGCTCCAGCGCCTCGCCGAGACCGGTGGAGAGCACCTGGGTCTCACCCGAAAGCAGCCCGGCCAGCGCCTTGCCGCCGGCGTCGTAGGGGATGTACGCCACCTTGGTCGGATCTTCACCGGCGGCTTTGAATACGCTCGCCGCCACCAGGTGGTCCAGGTCGCCCTTGACCGAGCCGCCCGCCACCTTGACGCTGCGCGGATTTTTTCTGAACGCCTCCAGCACATCACTGAAGGTCTCGTAGGGGGAATCCGCCGAGACGACGAGAACACCGTAGTCGCCGATGGTCGCCGCTATTGGAGTGAGGTCGCGGTAGGAATAAGGAAACACCTTGGTGATGGAGCGGGTGATGATCGGAGTCGAGTTCACCATCAACGTTCCGTGGTTGCGCTCGCCGTTGGCGATCAGCCAGCCGATAGCCTTTCCACCGCCGCCGCCCGACATGTTTTCGTAGGAGGCCTGACCCAGAAGGCCGGACTTGGTGAGCGCTTCGCCGGTGCCGCGGGCGGTGCCGTCCCAGCCGCCGCCGGCGCCGCCGGGAATGAGAAAGTGCAGCTTGTCGACCGACTCGGCCGCGGCGGGACCAGCGGAGCACAGGGTCACCGCGGCGAGCGCTGCGGCCGCAGTCCTGGCGAGGGTTCGCCGATCGAGTTTCCAGTCATTCATTTTTAGTTCCTCCGTGAGGGCATTAAGATTCGACGCCGTTTCATTCAATGCGGACCGGCGCCAACCGTACGATTGTCTTCGAAACGAACCGAGCCTGTCCACGAGTTCGACTCCGCGTTTCTGACGTCCCGTTTCCGAATTCGGTATCATGCGGGCCCTCGACCTGTGCGCATCGGGAGGCTGAATTGGACAGCGGGCTGAAGCAAAACCTCACGCGTAAGGGGACCTGGTTCAGGGTGCTCTACGTGATCCTGTTTGCCGCCATTTACACGGTGGCCGAAATCGTGCTGGTGGCGGTGGTGGTCGTCCAGTTCGGGTTCGTTCTGATCTCGGGAAAGCGCAACCCCAATCTTCTGCAGTTCGGCGCACGTCTGTGCCGGTACATGTACGACATGCTCCTGTACTTCACTTTCAGGAGCGACAACGAGCCGTTTCCCTTCGACGACTGGCCCGCGGCCGATGAGCCGAATGAAACGGGCGGTTCGAAAAAGAGGACGGTTCGAAAGAGGGCACCGCGGAAAAAAAAGACCGGCTCATCCGCCTAGGAGAGCATTCGACGAAGTTTGCATGCAAGATCACCGCAGGCGCCACCGGCGGCCGCGACGGTCTGGCCGCCACCGCGGACGGCAGCCTCGACATCGAGCTGACCACGCCGAAGGCGCTCGGCGGACCCGGCGGTGCGGCCAACAACCCGGAATCGCTTTTCGCCGCGGGCTGCTCCGCGTGTTCTCCGGGCGCCCTCAGGTACGTGGCGGCACAGGAGAAGACTAAGATCCCCGGTGATGCGCGGGTCTCCGCCATTGTAGGCATCGGCCCCCGCGACGACGGCGAGGGCTTTGGAATCGGCGTCGACCTGGAAGTGAGCCTGCCGGGATTCGAAAAGAGCAGAGCCGAAGATCTGGTTGCAAAGGCGCGCGTCGTCTGTCCGTACTCCCACGCGAGGAAGCGCAACGTAGACTTGCCCTCGGCCGCTGCGTGATCGGGGCCGTGTTCAGCGGATAGGCGCGATCAATCAGCCGGTCCGGTCGATCTTCTGAACGCGGCCTGGAACGATTCAGTTTTCGCCGGCGTTCTCTCGGGCGCACTCCACCAGCCGCTTGAAGATCCGGCGCTGTTCCGGGCGTTGAGGCAGATATTCCGGATGCCACTGAACACCTATCATGAAAGGGCGATTCGAATCTTCGATCGCCTGCACTACGCCGCTCTCCTCACGTCCGACGATTTGAATGCCTTCACCGGTTTCGCTGATCGCCTGACGATGCAGTGAATTGACCCGGCATCGGGTTCGCTGGAGCACGTCGGCGAGGCGGCTGTCCGAATCGATCGTGATGGGTTTGTAAGGCAGGACGGTGGTGAGCCGGGGCGTTTCGACGTAAAAGTCCTTCAAGTCCTGATGCAGTCGCCCGCCGCGTTGAACGTTGATCAGCTGTGCGCCCCGGCAGATCCCCAGCATCGGAACTTTTCTTTCGTCCGCCTGTGCGATCAGTCGGCTCTCGAGGTCGTCCCGATTGGTGTCACCGGTGAGGGTGTAGCCGCTGCTGAACACGCGGCCGAGGCTCAGCAGCCGCCGCAGAAGATAGAAGACCGGAAACAACAGCGCGGTAGCCAGACGCCGGGACCAGCGGCGTGAGCTTCGCGTTACTGCTTCCCCGGGCGCCTCCTGTGCCGTCTCCCCGTAAAGATCCGGGGAAACATCCGCGCCGCCGCCGATGATCAGTCCGTCCAGCTCGTGATCCCGAAGCGCGCGTTTCGGCGTGACCCGCCGCGGACGACCACCGGCCCACCACACGGCCACGGCGGTGGCATACCACGCGGCCAGTCCGCCGCGGTCGGGGCCGGTCACCCCGATAACGGGACGTCGATGGGAACTCATGCGGAGAGGATTGGAGCTTTATTCGAATTGAGCCACAGTATATGAGACCAGCGAAACAAAGACCGGTACTGGAATCGTCCCGCTGGCGCAATGCCCTGTCCGCGCGGCGGATGCGTGCCCTGGGGAAACGTCTGCCGGCGGCGGATGTCGACGGCCGCGTCGCTTACGGCGACGATTTCTCACTCAGGTTTCTATAGTAGCGCTCGACGATCTCGCGATGTGATCGCGGCGGCTCGGTGCGCGCCACCGCCGGCGAGGTGGGCGGCGTTTTTTCCAGCCGGGCGCGCAGCTCGCGTTCGATGTTCTTCAACGCCGCCAGCAGCTCGGCATGCCGGCGCTCCAACGACTCGGCGTCCAGATCTTCCTTGCGGCGCGCGCCCTCCAGGGCGGAGAGCAGGGCCGCCAGATCGCCTTCGAGCCCCGGCTCGGCAGCGAGTGCTTCGGCCAGGCCGCCGATGCCACCGGCGCGCTGTTCCAGGGCGCGGCGGTAGTCGGCCAGATCCGCCGGCTGCACGTCCGCGCGGGACCCTCTCCCCGGCAGTGCGGGCCCCCGTCGCGCGCGCTCTGCAAGCCGCTCCTGATCCCGCTCCAGCCCACGCATGTCGCCGCGCAGCTGATCGAGCATGCGGGTCAAACGGGTGCCGTCGGGCTCACCGATCTGCCTCGAGGCGGATGCGATGCGGGCCCGCAGAACCCGCAGCGCGCGGGTGATGTTCCCTTCCTCCTCCCTTTGTTCGGCGGCCGGTACGCCCGCAATCGAGGTTGTGGAACGGCGTATGCGTTCGGCGATCTTCTCTTCCCGCAGTCCCCCGGCGGCCTCCTTGAGCGCTCTGGCGGCGCCGGGTTGCTGCTCGCGGCCGGCGCGCTCGGCCAGACGGTCGAGACTCGATTCCATCTCCCGCACTTCATCGGCAAGGGCCTGCTTTCTCTCCGGCAGATCGATCGATTCGGTCGAGGCGTTGTCGCCTCGCCGGAATCCGTCGGCGACGTCGTTTTCGATCTCATTCTGCCTGTCGGCCATTCGCTCAGCCCGGCGCAGGGCTTTTTCGGTGTCTCTCGCCAGACGCGCGGGTCCTTCCGAATCAAGCAGCCGGTTCGCTTCGCGCAGGCGATCCAGCGCCTCGGCGCCGGCAGCGGCGTCGCCCGCATCGGCGGATCGGCGCATGGCGCGGGCGGCGTTTTCGAGCGCCTTCATGGACGCGCGAAGCTCTTCGCTGGACTTTCGCCGGGTCAATCGCTCGAGCTCCCGCATGAGTCGCTCGACCTCCTCGGCCAGCGCACGCTGACTGTCGGACCCGCCGCCGCCGCGGCGGGCGCGAAGCTGCGCCCGTTCGAGCTCCCGCTGCTGACGTTCCGCCAGCTCCCGCAGCTTGCGCAATGTGTCGTCGAGCTGGCGGTCCCGGGGCCGCCAGTCGCCGCGGCGAATGTCCTCGTACTGATTGCGAAAACGGTCCATTTCCAAGCGGAACAGATTTTCCAGGTCGCTGGCCGCGGAGCCGCTGCCACGTTGGCGGGCTTGGGCGACCTGCACCTCGCGAAACGCGCTGTCCGCGCGCTGCAGATGCAACAGGGCGAAGCGCGCCGCGGGCAGCGCACCTTGAACGTCGACCAGTGCCAACAGCGCTTCGACTTCGAGCATGGACTTCGCCGCCTTCGGTAATTCCTCAGCCATGCGCCGGTAACCCGGATTGAGTTCGACGATGCTGCGCGCACCGAGGCGTCGCACGATCGCCTCCACCCTGCTGCGGATGCGCTCCTGGGCGGCGTTCAGGGTCGCTACCCGTTCCTCGAACACGTCCTGCTCCATGGTTGCGCGATCCCGCATCAGCTTGAACATGGCGATGACGAGCGTGCGCTGCTGGGCGGACAGCGTCTCTTCCTGCTGTCCGCCGGCGCGCCCGCCGCCGCCACCGCCGCCGCCGCTGGGGCGGTAGCTCATCTCGAAAGGACGCACGTCCATGAAGAAAATGTCGGAGGTGAACTGCCGCGCGGGGTCACCGGCCGCGTCCCGGGCGCGCACGTGGTAGGCGATGAGATCCCCGGGAGCGAGATCGCGTTCTTCCAGCAACAGCTCCAGCCGCCCCTCGATCGTCGGCTGCGGTCCGGACGCATCGCTCAGATCGACGATCTCATCGGGACCGCCATTGACCGAGAGCACGATTTCCAGCTCGCGCACCGCGACGTCGTCCTCGGCACGGACGTCGACGGCAATCTCTTCAATGCTGGTGACGCGCACGTCGCGGCCGGGGCTCATCAGCGTGACTTTGGGCAGCGTGTCCACGTTAGCGACAATGGCGTGCTCGGCAGAAGCCGGCGCCATGCCGTAGCTCCCCGCCTCCAGCTCCACCCGGTAGCGCCCGTCGTCCTGCACCTCGAGAATTGCTCGCAGTTCGCCGTTTTCTTCCGCGATCATGTCGACAAATCGATCGCCGTCGAGCACCAGCCGGCCGCGGGAGGTGGCTTCGCTGGGCGTGACCCGCACCTCGACCCGGGTGCCGCGCACTGCGGCGATATCTCCGCCGTCGGTCACGAGCTCGGGTGCGCGTCCGGTGTATTCGGGAAACTCGTAGAGAAGATCGATGCGCTCGGCGATTGGACGAGACACCACATCGATTCGAAACACGGGCGATTGCAGCGATTCGTGAGTGACGCGGTAGTCAAGCGCTGCACTGACGTCGAACAGAAAGGTTTCGAACTCACCTGTCTCCGCCGCCGGCGCAAGTGGCACCTGTGTCCAGTCGGTTTTCCCTTCGCTGCGGTAATGCAGCGTGACCTGGGACGGATCGAAGCCATCCGGCGTTGCGCTGATGCGCAGATCCTCTCCCGAGAGCAGGGTCGCGTTTCCGGGCGCGACGTGGAGCATATAGGGATTGGAGGACTGCGGGTCCGTCGGCGGACTGAAAAGCAGCCGGGCGCCGTATCGCCACGAGTCCGGGCCGAGAGAGACCAGAGCAGCGGCCACGGCGAGGATGACCGCGGCGACGATCGAGGCGCGGCGGGTGCGCCTGAATTCGAGCTTCGATACCGCTGGTGACGTCTCGCCCTCGCGTGCGGCACGATCCACCAGCCGCCGGGCCAGCTCCGGCGACGTTTCCCCCCGCGACCGGACGTTGTCGTGAAGCAGCGCGCGGGCTTCCACCGCGCTCAGCATCAGAGCGTCCAGATGCGGCGCGTGGGTTTCCACATAAAGCGCCATCTCATCGTCGCGCAGGCGGGAAATGGCCGGGCGCAGGATCAGCAGCAGGGCGACGCCCGCGATCAGATAAAACGTGACGCGCGCCCGGGATACGGCATCCGGCTCGAACAGCCAGGCGTCCATCACCGCGACTGCGGCGACCGCGGCCACGAGCGTCGCCGCCAGGGCGAGCGCAGTGCCTTCCGCAATCTGTCGCAGGCGCCATCGTCGCCGCACGCCGGTGAGCACGCGGTCGAGCTCGGACGGGTATCCAGGCTTGCGCGCCGCGCCGCTCATGTCACGGCGCCATTCGCCGCCGAGGTGCGGCGGATCGAAATCCTGTTGGCCATCAAACTTTCGACCATCAAAGCAAGGCCTGCGAGCAGCAGCAGCCAGCGAGCCGGCCCGAAGGGATCCGTTTCATCCAGTCCGGCCGAACGGTTGCCGTCCCTCGGCCCGGAACGCGCCCGGCGAACGATGCGGCGCTCGATCTCCGCGGGAGAAGCCGCCGTGAGCACGGACTCGGCCCGGGCGACGTTCACCGCAAAGGGCAAAGAAGCTCCGCCACCACCGGCGCGATGGGCCTCGTGCATTCCCGGGGTCCGGGTGGTGAACAAAGCCCCGCCCGGGCGTCCGACTCTTTCCGCGGCTCCCGAGGGGGTTTCCACGACCACGGTGCCTCCACCGGCGAGCTGCATGCGCCAATCCGATCCCGCCGGAAGATGGCCGGCAATCTCGATCAGGTCCACCACTTCGCCTGTGAGGTAGGCGTCTCTCCACAGACTGCGCCCGGCAACGTAAGTCACCGCCGCCTGCGCGAAGGGCACGAACCCGGGCTCCAGCGCCAGAGTGCTCCAACGGGGATCGGCGGAAGTGGCAAGCGCCAGCGAACGCCCCGCACCGGTAACGCGTTCCAGCAGCAGGGGCGCACCGTTGTCGAGGCGGGCAAGAATTCGATCTTGCGCTTGCGCGACGAGCGTTCGGTTCATATCGACCTTCGCGGCGGAAAGTGCATCGCCCCGCTGGAGTCCGGAAGCCGACCAAAGGAAATGGTCGGCGGCGCTCACAATCACTCGATGTGCGGTATTCGCTGCTGCCGTCTCCGTCCCGAGTGCGCGGGGAAGAAAGCCGCCGTCTGCGCCCGGCCAGCCTGCGCCCGTCGAAGGTCCGGCGGCGGCAATCAAGCCGCCGCCAGCGGCGACAAAGTCGCCGATGGCGTCGCTTTGAGCTCCGGGTGCGATCGGCACATCGTCGAGCACCACCACGTCGAAGTCTTCGAGCAGCGTTTCCCCGACCTGCTCCAGACGCACCCGCTGAACCTGGATCGCCGGCGCCCGCGCGAGGCGCAGGGCTTCCTCGAAATAGACTCCATGGTGGGCGCGGGGGTTCTGCGGCTCGATCAACGCCACGGCGACAGGCCGGCGTGGAGCCAGAACGAGGTGGTAGCGATCGTCGGCCGGCAGCGCATCGGGTCCGACCTCGAGTGTAATCCGCGTCGGCCGGTCCGCGGCCAGCACCAGCGGAAGCGTCAACGATCGGGATTCGCCGGCGGCAACCGCGAGGGGACGTGTCTCAGCCAGGCGACCGTCCACGAGAAGCTCGAGCCGCACGTCGGTGGTCGGTGCGTCGCCCGTGTTTTCAACCCGCACCAGGAGCATGTCCTCGACGCTTGCGTCCGTTTGCGGCGCGAGCCCGGCCTCGGTTACGGTGACATTGGCGCCCAGCGGTGCGGCCACGGGAACGATCTCGAGCGCGACCTGCTCGCCCAGCGGAAGCGCGCCGCTGTCTTCCAGGGCGCTTCGCTGCAGATCCGATATAAGGACCACGCCATGCCGGCTCGCTTCGCTCGATGCGAGAATACGATTGGCGGCGCCGAAGGCCGCCGCATACCCTGTCCTTCCCTGAGCGGGCTCGATCCGATCGAGCGCGGCGTGGAGCGCGGCTTTGTCATCGCTCAGCTCCGATTCGACCCGGGCCTGGTCGTCGAAGGTCACCAGCGCCGCGCGTTCGCTGGACCCGAGCCCATCGATGCGAACGCCGGCGGCGGTTGTCGCCCGTTTCCACCGCTCGGGGTGACTCATACTGTAAGAGCGGTCCAGCAGTATGACGACGTCGCGTTCGACTGCCGAAGCGCTGCTGGCCGGCGGATTCGATTCGAAATACGGGGACGCGAAGGCGAGGACGATCGCGGCAAGCGCAAGGCAGCGAAGGGCAAGCAGCACGGGATTCCGGATCCGGCGCCGACGCTTGGTCTCGAAAGGAATCCGGCGCACGAACATGAGCGAAGGAAATTTCAGACCGCTGTGCTCTTCGCGCTGCACGAGGTGGATCAGCACCGGCACCGCCAGCGCGGCCAGTCCGAGCAGCAGCCAGGGATTGAAGAATCCCATCAGCGCACCCTCGCGAGCCGGGCTCGATTGGAAAGATAGCGCCACAGCATGTCATCCAGGGGCCGATCGGTAACGAAGCAATCATAATCGATGCGCCGGTCGCCCAACGCCCGGGACAGAGCGTTGATGTGCGCGTCCAGAAGCTCGCGGTAGGCGGCGCGTCCCTTCGGAGTCACCGGCACGCGTTCTGCGGATTCAAGATCTTCGAGCACCGCTGGATCGGAAAGCGCCAGATCGCGCTCGAAGGGATCGAGCACCTGCAGCGCAATGACGTCGTGGCCGCGTACGCGAAGCGAATCCAGCGCTACGGCGACGTCAGTCGGCGCGGCGTAGAAGTCGGAAATGACGGCCACGATGCCGCGTCGGCCCAGACGTTCGCTCAGCCGCGGAAGCGCCAGAGTCACTTCGCCGCGACCTTTCGCCCGGGCCCGGTCCAGCGCCTGGAGTATGGCATTGCGCCGCCTCGCCGACGGCGGCACGTAATCCACCAGATCGGAATCGAAGCTCACCAGTCCGACCTTATCCCGCTGTCGTGAAGCCAGGTGCGCAAGGGAGGCGGCCATGAAACGGGCGTAGTCGAGCTTGGAGATCTCGCCGCTGGCATAGCCCATGGACGCCGAGACGTCGAGGGCAATGACCACGTCCGCATTGGTTTCGGCCTCGAATGTCTTCACGTAGATGCGATCGGTGCGCGCAAACACCCGCCAGTCGACCTTTCTTACGTCGTCCCCCGGCGCATACTGGCGGTGCTCGGCAAAGTCCGTGGATACGCCGAGGTATACGGTCTTGTGCAGGCCGCTGATGAAACCGTCCACCACCACCCGGGCGATGAGATCCAGGTTGTCGATCCGCGCCAGCACATTGGGGTCGAGAAACTGTGCCGGTGCGGTGCGTCCCGCCGCGCCGCCACCGCCCGCTGCGGGCGTCGTCGCGCTCATCGAGTCTCCGTCGGCGTCGGTACGGCTTCGAGCAGCTCGTCGATCAGCCGATCGACGCTGACGCGTTCCGCCTCGGCGTGAAAGTTTCTCAGCAGCCGGTGCCTGAGCACCGGTCTGGCCAGCGCTCGGACATCCTCGAAGCCCACGTGCACCCGGCCGTGCGTCAGCGCCCTGGCTTTGCCGGCCAGCACCAGAAACTGCGCCGCGCGAACGCTGGCGCCGTACGCCAGCCAGCGGTTGGCGAGATCGGCGGAATGAGGGCCTCCGGGTCGGGTCGCGCGAACGAGGGCCAGCGCATAGCGGCTCACCGCATCGGCGATGGGCACTCTCCGCACCAGCCGTTGATAGGCAAGCAGACGCTCTGCGCCGAGCACGGGATGGAGGTGGGTATCGTCAACGCGGGTGGTGGTGCGCACCACGTCGAGCTCCTGCTCTTCCCCCAGATAGTCCAGCACGATCTCGAAGGCGAAGCGATCCAGCTGCGCCTCGGGCAGGGAGTAGGTGCCCTCGAGCTCGATGGGGTTGCGGGTGGCGAATACGAAGAACGGTTCCGGCAGCGTGTAGGTGCGTCCCTGAACGGTAACGTGGCGCTCCTGCATCGCCTCGAGCAGCGCGGCCTGGGTCTTCGGCGGCGTGCGGTTGATCTCGTCGGCCAGTACGATGTTGGCGAACACAGGGCCCCTCATGAAAACGAGCTCGCGGCGGCCGCTTTGCGCATCTTCCTGCAACAGATCGGTTCCGGTGATATCCGAAGGCATCAGGTCCGGCGTGAACTGTATGCGGGAAAATTCGAGATCAACGCTCTCGGCGAGGGTCTGCACCAGCATCGTCTTTGCCAGACCGGGCACGCCCACCAGCAGACTGTTGCCGCCGATCAGCAGCGTGAGCAGGGCGAGCTCCACCACGTCATCCTGACCGACAATCCGTTTGCGGATCTCGTTGACGATCCGTTCGAAATCCGATTTCAGCGCGTCGGCGTATCCGCTGTCGTCCATGCCTTCGCCGGGTGACACGGCGGCGAGCCTTTCATCGTTCACGCTTCGTCTCCCATTTCACTGACCGGTGTATCAAGCGTCCGGCGCCTCGCGGATTTGCAGCAGCAGCTCCAGCGCCTCCTCGTACATGGGCGCCACTTCCAGCGCGCCGAGCACCTCGCGCTTCGCCGCCGACAGCTCGCCCGCTCGATGATGGGCCCGAGCAAGCAGATAACGCGCCTCCGCCGGATCGCTCGGATCCAGGGCCACCACCGCCTCGCGGGCGGCGGCCGCCTGCCGCCATTCATCGCGGGACTCGCGGAGCTCGGCCAGGGTCCGGTGGAGGGTCGCATCGAAGGGCTGGATCAGCAATGCCCGGTCAATGATCTCGGCGGCCGCCTGAGGATCGCCGTTCTCCATGTAAAGCCCGGCCAGCTGACGGTGGGCGTCCAGATCGTCGGCGTCTATGGCAATGGATCGCTTCAGCTGGTCGACGGCCAGCTCCGCATCGCCGCGTTTGATATAGAGCGCCGCGAGCAGGGAATACGTCGAGTCGGGCCCCGCGTGCTCCGGAAAAAGCGATTGCGCCTCGATCAGGGCCGCATGAGCCCGCTCCATCCCGTCCGCTTCCATCGCCCGGCGCGCCTCGCGAAGCAGGTGGGGATAACGCCCCTCGGGCATGCCGCCCTGCTCGGAATCCAATATCGGTGAAAGCGCTTCGAGCGCGCGGCCGAATCGTTCGCGCACAAAGTCTTCGAACGCCGCGTCGAGGGCGTCCGGCTCCAGCGCGAGCACCTCGCGCAAGAGCTCATGAGTCGAACGACCGTCGCGATAACCCTCGAGCATGCGCACGATGGCCTCGAATCCATGGTCACGCTCAATCATCTCCATCAGCAGCGCGCCCTGGAAATAGGCGTGGACCACTTGCTCGGGATAGCTCGGCCGGAGGAACGACTGGTTGAGCGCGCTTGCCGGCGCCAGTCGCCCCTCCCGGAACGCGATCAAGAACTCCGGCGTCACATCGAAGCCCCAGCCGGGTCGGGCGCGGCGTTCTTCGAACACCGCGAGCCCTTCGGAAAACCACCGCGGCACCCGCGAGCCCGTCAATCCCAGGTGAAAGCTGTGGGAGAGCTCGTGCCAGAGGGTCGATCCAAAATTGACCGGACCGAATACGCCCGCGGAAGGCGAGTCCAGGGCGACAACGGGTCCGAAGGATACGCCCAGGATGTCGACCCCGACGAGGCCGGTGGTCCTTACCGAGAAGTCTTCGTGGCGACGGTAGAACTCGATGCGGACCGGTGTAGGCGGGTGGTAGCCGTACGCCTTGGAAAAGTAATCGTACGCATTCTCGGCAATTTCGACCACTCGCGGAGCCAGAACCCGAATCTCGCGCGGATGCGCGCTGAGCACGAAACGCGCCGAGCGAAATT
>DATIPL010000003.1:0-5765 GCA_035471965.1 Gammaproteobacteria bacterium | reverse complement strand
GTTGTAAGCTGATCATCGACAGACTCCTTATCATCCCGATGACGCGTGCCCGAGCGACCGTGGGATGCGCTTCTGATAGCGATCGATTTCGCGTAAAAGCCAATCGCGGTGTGCCCGGATGTAATCCAGCTGTGCCTGCAGCGTGGCTCTTCCGAGACCGGCCACCATCTCCCGGCTTGGCGAGGGCAGGTCGTCGCGCTCGAAGCAGTCGATATTGCCGAGCATGGTCTCGATGTCGCGGACGCGTTCGTCGAGGAGTGCGGCCAGGCGGTTCCGCGGCAGCAGATGGGCGAAGTACAGCAGTACCGCGAACTCGGACCTCACTTTATGGCGGGGCGGCGTGCTCAGCAGGGCCTGCATGAGCAGCGCGCGGCCTTCAGCGGTGATGCTGTAGACCTTTTTGTCCGGCCGCTTGCTTTGCGCGACGTCCGTGTGGGTCACGAAGCCCTCGCGGGTGAGCGCGCCGAGGGCCGGATAGATGGAGCCGAAGCCGGGGACGAAAAAATGGCTGAATGCGCGCTCGAAGTGTTTCTTGATCTCGTACCCGGTCTTGTCGCCCAGGGTGAGCACCCCGAGGCAAAGGGTCTTGACGTCCATGGTTTCCGTGACGGGGTTATATCGAATTGAAATATATTATCACGATATATACCGCCTACACTGGCCAGTCGCTGCCGCTGCCCCGGGCGCAGTCAGCCGCCACGGATCCGGTCGAAGGCGGCGAGCGCACGTTCCCTCGCCGCTTTGTGCCCAACCCGTGGCTCGGGATAGTCCTCCCCCAGCCTGATCCCGGCCTCAGCCAGAACTCCGGCGCCGGCTTCGAAGGGCCGGTGGACAAAGCGATCCGCCAGTCGCGCGAGCTCCGGGATCCAGCGCCGCACGTAATTCCCCGTTGGGTCGAAACGTTCACCCTGAGCAACGGGATTGAAGACCCGGAAGTAGGGTGCGGGGTCAACTCCGCAGCCCGCAGTCCACTGCCAACCCAGTGTATTGTTGGCCAGATCCGCGTCCACCAGCGTGTCCCAGAACCAGCGCGCTCCCTGACGCCAGTGCATCAGCAGGTGCTTGGTAAGAAAAGACGCCACCACCATGCGCACCCGATTGTGCATCCAGCCGGTGGCCCACAGCTCCCGCATTCCGGCGTCCACCATCGGATATCCGGTCAGGCCCCGGGTCCACGCGGCGTAGCCGGATGCGTCGGTTCGCCAGGGAAAATTTTCGAAACGTTTGTCGAAAGGTCTGTCGGTGAGGGAGGGGAAATGAAACAAAAGGTGCGCGGCGAACTCGCGCCAGATGATCTGCCGCAGGAAGGCTTGCGCGCCCCTGCGTTGCGAGGCGCCGCCGCTTTTTTCCACATTCCGCACGGCCGTGACGACCGTTCTCGGGCTCACTTCTCCGTGGTGCAGGTGGGGCGAGAGCCGGGACACTCCGCGCACGCCGGGAATGTCCCGGTCCTGCGGGTAACGATCCAGCGTGGATTCCAGGAACACCTCGAGCTCCCGCGCAGCGCCATGCTCGCCCGGACTCCAGCCGGCGAGCATGGTGTCGGCCCACGGGTGTGCCGGCAGCAGACCAAGCGCTCCGACTTCCAGTGAAGCAGCGGCCGCCTTGCCGGGCGGCCGCAGTTTGAGCGGCGGTCGCTCCGCCTCCGCTGCCGGAAGGCGGGACAGGCAGTGCCTGTAGAAGGGGGTGAAAACCCGGAACGGCCCACCGCTTCGCTTCTCGATCTCATCGGGCTCGAAAATCAGGCCGGATTTGAAGCTTCTGACCCGCAGACCTTTCGTCATGAGGGCAGACTCGATCCTCGCGTCATTGGAAAAGCCCTCCGGTTCATAACGTCGGTTGTAGTAGATCGCATCGGCGCCGGTCGCTGCCGCGACCTTTTCAAGAATGTCGACAGAATCGCCGCGGAAAAAATTCAGCGGAGCGCCGAGATCTTTCAAACGGCCGGCAACAGCCGTGAGCGAACGGTGCAGCCAGGCGCGGCTCGCAGCACCGGCGGCCCACGGTTGTTCCTCTTCCGGCGCATAGACGTATACGGGAACCACCGCTCCTCGGGCGGCGGCAGCGTTGAGCGCCGGATTGTCGTTTACGCGGAGGTCTCGTCTGAGCCAGACGATGGACGTTACGGTCATCGGTGCAGGTCGCCGGGAGCCCGGACTAGATGTAGTTGCGAAGCTGCAGCTCTTCCGGGTGTGGTTCCAGGTAGAACTGATGCCCCACATAAGGGTCGGGGCACCTACGGAAGTGATGTTTGAGCATGGTAACGGGAACGACCAATGGAACTCTGCCCAGCCGATACTCATCAATCAGCCGAACGAGCTCCGCTCTGTCACCGGCGTCGATGTCACGTTTCAAGTAGCCGGCGAGATGCGAGAGCACGTTGCTGTGCTGCTTTCGCGTCGCCGGTTGCTTGATCGTTCTCATCAGCACGTCCAGATATTCCTCCGCGAGATGTGATAAATCACGGGT
Source organism: Gammaproteobacteria bacterium (assembly GCA_035471965.1). Classification (GTDB taxonomy): domain Bacteria; phylum Pseudomonadota; class Gammaproteobacteria; order HK1; family HK1; genus CAMYJH01. The sequence continues at coordinate 3,296 of DATIPL010000003.1, read as the reverse complement.
TCCCGCTTCCGCCACGAGTCTGCCCAGCCGCTGGTAGCCGGCTTCGCCGTGGGCGCGTACGAGCATCTTGTGCCGCGTATGAAACTCGACCATCCGTGCGGAGGTGATCCCGCCTTCCCGCATATGCTGCCAGCGGTAGTACACGTATATCCTGGTAATGAAGTTCTCTCTCAGCACGGGATCCGTAAGCCTGCCTTCCTCCTCCACCGGCATCAGGGGTAACTCTTCCATCAGACGCCTGGCGAAAATACCCGCCCCGTGTGCGGACGGCATGCCTTTTGAGTCGAAAACCTTGACCCGTTCCATTCCGCAGCTCGGCGAACCGCGTTTGAATATGTAGCCGCTCAACCCGCGGGCGGTCTCGACCCGGGATCGAGCATACTCGTCGAGCTTATCGGTGACGTCGAATGTCGAGTCCGTCACGCCCACGGCACGCGGACGTCCCGGATCTCCCCGAAGGCGAATGGGAGGCCGGGGCACTCCGAGGCCGATTGCGACCTCTGGGCAGGCGGGGACGAATTCGAAGAACCGGCCCAGGATCTGCGTGATATAGCGGTTTTGCTTGTGCCCGGAGTCGTAGCGAACGGATTCCCCGAGCAGACAGCTGCTGACACCGACCCGAATGCGGCCCCCGGGGGTGTGACCCGTGTCTTGTTTTGAATCCATCGGAAGCGCCTACCATACTATTTTGAAAGCCGCGAAACGATGTCCGCTGGAATAAATGAAGACGCTGGCCAAAGCACTATTCGTCGTCGTCGCCCTGATCGCGTTCACCGTGCTCAGTATCTATGCCTATCTCAGCGTTCTCGACCCGGGCGAGTTTCGCGACGATATCGCCAAGGTAGTGAAGAGCACGACGGGGCGTGAGCTCGCGATCGAAGGCGACGTCTCGTTCAGGATTTTTCCCGCGCCAAAGCTTCTGGTCGAACGCGTGTCCTTGTCCAATGCGGAATGGGGGGCCCGCTCCAAGCTGATGAGTGTCGACCGCGTAATTGCCGAGGTCAGTCTCGTTCCGCTTTTCTCCCGAACTATTTCGATCAAACGCGTGGTGTTAATCCGACCGGTTCTGAATCTGGAAAGAAACTCCAGAGGTGAGAGCAATTGGAACTTGTGGAAGAGCGCGCCTTCCGGCGCCGCTTCGGGCGCGCTCATTGTCGACGTATCCAACGTCGACGTGCGTGACGGTCGCATCAGCTATTTGAAGCATGGAGACGATCGTCCTTCCGTACTCAAGGCGCAAAAAATGAAGCTGCGTTCCAAGGGCTTGTTCCAGCCGCTGGACGTGTGGATTACCGGCCAGTTCAACAATCGCGCCTTCAGAATCCGGGGTGAGACCGGATCGCTCGCCTCATTCTTCAAGAACGAGCCGATCACTGTTGATATCAGCGTGAGAACCGATGGCGTCGAAGCGACGATCAAAGGAGGATTAAAGCATCCAATGGAGTTTCGTGGCCTGGGTGTGAAAATCGGTCTCAGCGTGCGCGACTTCGGACGATTCCTGAATCACGAAAGCCGAACAGCCGGGAGGCCTCTCGCCCTGACGGGACAGGGACGCATTCGCGACAAGAATAATCGCTACGTCGTGGACAGGCTCGAACTCGCCATGGGCACGAGCGATCTCACGGGCAGTATTTCCTTCGGCCATTTCAAGGGCCGAAAGCTGTTCAGGGGTTCACTGAGCAGCAGGCTCATGGACGTGGACTCGTTGATTGCGAAGCGGGATGGCAACGGGCGCGCGACGGACGCAAGGCTTATTCCGGACTGGAACTTTCCGCTGGAGATGCTTCGGTCGGTGGACACCGACATCGACTTCAGCGGCCGCCGAGTGGTCGTTGGCGGAATGGAGCTGGATCGGGTCAAGGTAGCGGTAGGGCTTCACTCCGGGCGCATTCAAATCAAGCCCAGCGGAAGCCTGTACAGCGGCAAGTTCGATGGCCAGATCGACCTGAATGCCAGAACCGATAAGCCCAGACTGCTGATGGAGATCCGCGGTACCCGGATCAATATGGGCGCGCTGTTACACGCGTTGAATGAAAAGCGAGTGATCTCCGGAGCTACGGGGCAGTTGTACCTCAAGCTCGAAGGCGCGGGCCCGAACCCGAGAGCGGCTGCCGCCAACATGAGCGGTCGATTTCTGATCAGCGTAGGCCCCGGGCAGATCCACAACTCGTCCATCAAACGTATCGGGGCAGATGCGCTGATGCAGCTTGTGCGCACCTTCGATCCGACCGACAAGAGCGATCAGGTCACGAACATGCAGTGCGGGGTCATATATTTCGATGTCGAGAAAGGTATTGCAAATTCCGACCGCGGGATCGCCGCTGAGACAAAGCGTATGAACGTGGTCGGAAGCGGCACCATCAATCTCGGCACGGAGGCCGTCGATCTGGCCCTGCGGGCGCAGCCCAGGGACGGCGTGGGACTCAGCGCGGGCGCCCTCGGAAACGTTGTCAGGGTGGGCGGAACGCTTTCGGCGCCGGCGACCAGGATGGACGCGGTCGGCGCCCTCAAGACTGGCGCGTCGGTGGGAGCGGCGGTCGCTACCAGCGGCATCTCATTGCTGGTGCAAGGGCTGTTCAATCGTGTCACCGCGGACAAGGCTCCCTGCAAGACGGCGCTGAAGGTGAAGCGCAGTCAACGGAAGGTCGACTCCCGGCCGTCGTTTCGTACGCCGTCGGAGCGAGCGTCCAGGTAGTCCCCCGACTGATCGGCGTCTTCTCCCTCCTTGCTCGACCGGCATTTTCAAAGGCGGAGTCCGGCCGCCGAGGCGCAATCTCGACCGCGGGCATGCGGGGCGCCAGCAGCTCACCGGGCTCGCGCTGATTCGGAAAGTCCATCGGCAACATCGCTTTCTTCGTGGCAGAATATTCCGAATGATTAGCGCAAGGTCCCTGTAACCGCCTGGTTGCGGTTTTTTTCCTCTCTTCACTGCAACGCGCAATGCCCGTGACCGCCTGGATTTCGGCGTCGCCTCCCGGCGTCCGAAAGATGCGCACAAAGGAGCCTTCAATGTCCGAACAAATACTCGTTCAGCGAAATGACGCGGTCGCTACGGTGGTGCTCAACCGGCCACACAAACTGAATGCCTTGACCAAGGACATGTGGCGAGGACTGGGTGAAACTTTCCGTCGGCTTTCCGGCGAAAACGAGCTGCGCTGCATAGTGCTTCGTGGCGCGGGCACCCGGTCATTTTCTCCGGGAAACGACATCGGCGAGTTCGAGAACGAGCGCGCTGACACAGACCAGGCGCGTGCCTACGGCGCGATTATGGTTCGCACCCTGAATGCGATAAGCGA
>DATIPL010000002.1:0-1624 GCA_035471965.1 Gammaproteobacteria bacterium | reverse complement strand
AACGTGGCTTTGAAGGCGTCGGCCGTGACCGGAAAATCGCCTCCCATGCTCCAGCCCGTAACGTAGGCCCGGCCATCCGAGTCGACCGTGATTCCCAGGCCGCCGTCCCGGTCTGATGAGCCCAGGTAGGTGGCGTAGACGAGAGAGTTGGCGCCGCTCTTGGACGGATCGATTTTGACCACATACGCGTCATCGGTACCGAGTATTCCTCCCTGCGGCGCGTTCGGGGCCAGGGGAAAATCGACCGAATAGGTCATGCCCGTCATGTAGGCCATGCCGGCGGCATCAACGGCAATCCGGGTGCCGTCGTCACTCGCGCTTCCTCCGACGTAGGTGGAGTAGCTGAGCACCAGCGGGTCGATCGTGAGCGCAAGTTCCCGGTCGTACGCGCCCAGCTCGAAGCCGACGAGGTTGTCATCGAGAAGCCGGTAACGCGCAGGGATCTCCTTGCGCTCACCGCCGACCTCTTGAAACACGAGTGGCGCCCGGTGAACGACGCGGTGTCCCTGCAGCTCGAGATTCAGACCTCCATCTCGATCAATGCGAATGCTTGAATGACCTTTGATGGCGAGCCGTATCACGCCGGGGTCCGCGCCGGGTTTCAGAACCACATCGTATTCAAGCGCATCGCTGCCGCGCCACACCACGTCGACTCCGGGATAGACGTTGCGGTAGCGAACATCGGTGAAGTGCGGAATATTCCTGCGCCAACCCGCAGGGTCGTTTCCGCTGAGGTAGTGGCTCCGGCCCTGCAACAAACCCTCGGCCTCGACAGCGGCAGCGGGGTTGGCGCCCATGAACTCGAGCTGCAGCAGCGCAAGCGTCGTGGCAATGCCTGCCGCGGGCGACGCGGGCTTTCCCGCGTCGACCTCGAATCTCGACGGAAGAACGAGCACCACGCCGCTGCCGTTGAGAAATACGCCGTAGCCCTTTGTCCGGGCGAGAAAATCCACGCCCGGAGCCGCCTGCCCGCGGTTGGGCTCGAAATAGAGCGGCAGACGTTGATGCGCCGTCCGATCCTCAACGCCTTGCACTGCCTCGACGGCGCAGGCCATGAAAGGAATGAAGAGGAAAAGCGACCGCAACAACAAACACGAACAGTTACCCGTACATTTCTCTGTGATTCGCATGTCGTTTCCTCCTCGGTGGCAATGTCTTGCGCCCTGCCCGCAGCCGCCGGAAAAGACTCGAATTCCGCTTGCAACTTTAACTATCGATTAAATCAGTAATCGGCAGCTCCGTGCCTGAGTGAGGGCTTCAAGCGGTGAATGGATGTCGGTTATGAGATTTGGAAATTATCTGTTCGCTCGGAAGAAAAAGAGGGTTCGGCAAAGGGCGCGAAGTCAGCCTCGATCGCCAGCGCCGGCCGTAACGCGCAGAGGGCTCATACCCCTTTACCTCGTTCCGGCAAAGTGAAAATTGATCTGAGTCAAGCGCGTGAGTGCGGCGGGAACGTTCTGACTTCGTAACTGATTGAAGCTCGGCTTATATCATGGCGGAGAATTCGAAAATCAGGTGCTTACGACCAGTTCTGTACCCACCCGGCGGAAGCGCTTCGATCCGGGTTTCGGTCGCTGAAACTTCCAGGAAAGGTCGGGTCGTGCGATGATTGGAGGCGTTTTCC
>DATIPL010000001.1:0-1777 GCA_035471965.1 Gammaproteobacteria bacterium | reverse complement strand
ACCGGCGGCGTACGTCTTCGCGCGTCATGATTTTCGCGGCAAGGAGGATTTGTTTTTTTTCTTCCTCACCACGCGAATGGCGCCGCCGATCTCAGTGGTAGTGCCGATGTTCCTGTTGTTCACGATGTTCGGGATCACCGATACGCCGCTGGCCGTCATTCTCGCTCATTCCACCTTCAATCTTTCGCTGGTGGTCTGGATGATGAGAGGCTTTTTTGCCGACATTCCCCGGGAGATCGACGAAGCGGCGCTGATGGACGGACACAGCCGCTTCGGCATGTTTGCCCGGGTACTTGTTCCCCTCGCGGCTCCGGGCCTCGCGGCGACCGCGGTGCTGTGCTTTATTCTGAGCTGGAACGAGTTCCTCTATGCTTTCGTTCTGGTCGCCTTCGAAGGACGCACGCTCACCGTTGGGATCCCCGGCCTCATTACGCCCCACGGTACGCTCTGGGGGCAGGTTGCGGCTGTTGCCATTGTGGCGACCCTGCCTATTATCGTCTTCAGCGTTCTTGTTCAGAAGCATTTGGTGCGCGGACTGACATTTGGTGCAGTAAAAGGATGATGATCAAACGTCAGACGCTGCCGGCATCGGTGCGCCTGCAGAATCCGGTATTCAAGAAATTTCCTCACTGAAGGAAGGGATTCTGCATGGGCGTCCGATTTCACCAGGTACGCAAGGTCTTTGCCGACGGCACGGTCGCCCTCGACGACTTTTCGCTCGAGTTCGATACCGGGGAGTTTGTCGTTCTTCTCGGGCCGTCGGGCAGCGGCAAGACCACCGCATGCCGAATCCTCGCCGGGCTCGAAGAGGCAAGCGGCGGCGCCGTCGAGGTGGACGGCCGAGACATTACCCGACTCCCGCCGCGCGAGCGCGGCATGAGCATGGTGTTTCAGAACTACGCTCTCTATTCGCACAAGAGCGTGTTCGAAAACATCGCCTATCCCCTCAAGGTACGCGGGATGAGGCGCAAACTGCGCGAACGCAAGGTTCACGACATCGCCGACATGCTTCGTATCGGCGATCTATTGAGGCGACGCCCGCGGGAGCTCTCCGGAGGGCAGGCTCAGCGCGTCGCGGTGGCCCGGGCCCTGGTTTGGGATCCGGCGATCTGTCTCATGGACGAGCCACTTTCCAACCTCGACGCACTGCTCAGGCTGCACACCCGCACTGAGCTCAAGCGGCTTCACGCAGAGCTCGGACGAACCTTCGTTTTTGTCACACACGACCAGGAAGAAGCGATGACGCTCGGTACCCGCATAGCGGTGATGAGCGATGGCGCCCTGGTGCAGTTTGACACTCCTCGGAATGTTTACCGTCGCCCCGCTACCCGGTTTGTCGCGGAGTTCATCGGCCGGCCGGCGATGAATACCTTGGACGGCTCGGTGCGAAACGGGCGCTTTTTCGCCGGCGTCATCGATCTTCCAGCAGACGGGCTGCCCGATGGACCGGCCACCCTTGGCGTGCGCCCCGAGCATCTCGTAGTTCATGAAACGCCGGGAGAAGATCGGATCCCGCTCGAGATCGACGTGGTGGAGGTAGTCGAACCGGACACGCTTTTGTTCTTGCGCGGTGAGCACGTCAATTTTGTTGCCCGGTTGGTGCGCGACGGCGGTGATCTGGATCCGAAAAGCAAAGTTTATGTGGAATTTCCACCGAAATACCGCCACTGGTTCGACGCCTCGGCGGGAACGCGAATTCGCTCGGGGACCTGATATTGAACGTCGTTCTGGGACTCGTTCCGGTCGCTGTCGCCGCTGCTCTGTGCTTCGGGCTTCA